>CAXSEW010000073.1:0-11845 GCA_964236185.1 uncultured Nakamurella sp.
CCACTACCTCGGCAAGGAGACGGTGCAGAACCTGCTGGCGCTGCGCTTCGCCAACCAGCTGTACGAGCCCATCTGGAACTCCAACTACGTCGACCACGTGCAGATCACCATGGCCGAGGACATCGGCGTGGGCGGCCGGGCCGGGTACTACGACGGCATCGGTGCGGCCAGGGACGTCATCCAGAACCACCTGATCCAACTGCTCGCGCTGACCGCGATGGAGGAACCGGTCGCCTTCACGCCGCACCAGCTGCGGATGGAGAAGGTCAAGGTGCTCTCTGCCGTGCGGCCGCCGACGGACCTGGCCACCGACACCGCCCGCGGCCAGTACGCGCAGGGCTGGCAGGGCGGCAGCAAGGTCGTCGGCTACCTGCAGGAGGACGGCATCTCGCCGTCGTCGACCACCGAGACCTACGCCGCCGTCAAGCTTCTGGTGGACACCCGGCGCTGGGCCGGGGTGCCGTTCTACCTGCGCACCGGCAAGCGTCTGGGGCGGCGGGTGACCGAGATCGCCGTGGTCTTCAAGCGCGCACCGCACCTGCCCTTCTCCTCCTCCGACACCGAGGAGCTCGGCTCCAACGCCCTGGTCATCCGGGTGCAACCGGACGAGGGCGTCACGATCCGGTTCGGCTCGAAGGTGCCGGGTCCGATCATGGAGGTGCGGGACGTCAACATGGACTTCTCCTACGGTCAGTCCTTCACCGAAGCATCCCCCGAAGCCTACGAACGGCTGATCCTGGACGTGCTGCTGGGCGAGCCGTCACTGTTCCCGCAGGACGAGGAGGTCGAGCTGTCCTGGCGCATCCTGGACCCGATCGAGAAGTTCTGGTCCAGGACGAACAACCAGCCGGAGCCGTACACCTCGGGCACCTGGGGACCGCCGTCGGCCGACGCCATGATGACCCGCGACGGCCGCACCTGGCGCCGACCGTGACCACCACGCAGAAAGGCAGCGCGCAGTGATCATCGATCTGCCGTCGACCACCTCCTCGGCCATCAACAAGAAGATGGTCGAGATGCGGGAACAGGGCGGCGCCAACGCCCAGGGCCGGGTGCTGACCCTGGTCATCGTCACCGACGAGGATTCTTCCGAGGACCCGATCGCGGCGGCCAACGGCGCCTCCTTCGAGCATCCCTGCCGGGTCATCGTGGTGGCCAAGGGATCCCGACGCGGAACCGCACGGCTGGACGCCCAGATCCGGGTCGGCGGCGACGCCGGCGCCAGCGAGGTGATCGTGCTGCGGTTGTTCGGCCAGCTGGCCGACCACGGGGCTGCGGTCGTCATCCCGCTGCTGCTGCCGGACGCGCCGCTGGTGGCCTGGTGGCCCGGTGAGTCACCGGACTTTCCCGCGCAGGACCCGATCGGTTCGCTCGCCCAGCGCCGGATCACCGACTCCGCCGCCGTCAAGCGGCCGATCGCTGCCCTGGCCGCCCGGCGCGGCGCCTACCAGCCGGGCGACACGGACCTGGCGTGGACCCGGCTGACCATCTGGCGGGGTCTGCTGGCCGCGGCGCTGGACCAGCCGCCGCACGAGAAGATCACCTCTGCCACGGTGGCCGGTGCGTCGGACTCCGCCTCCGCCGATCTGCTGGCGGGCTGGTTGGCACTGCAGCTGCGCTGCCCGGTGCGGCGCATCAAGGTCGACCGGGCCGGTAGCGGCCTGCGCGCTGTCACCCTCATCCGCCGGTCGGGTGAGATCAGCCTGGTCCGTCCGGAGGGCGTCACCGCCACCCTGTCGGTCACCAACCAGTCCCCGCGGCAGCTGACGCTGCCGCGGCGGAACCTGCGCGACTGCATCGCCGAAGAGCTGCGCCGGCTCGACGCCGACGACGTCTACTCCGCGGTGCTGTCCAAGGGCCTGGATCTGGTGGCGAAGACCGCCGCGGCGGAGTCCGCGGCCACTGCTGCCGAAAACGACGGCAAGGCGGTGCGCCGTACCAGGAGCCGCCTCGCCGACGCCGCCGACCCCAAGACGGCAGCCGCCGCGCTGACGTCCGTGTCCAAGGAGCGTGGCACCGCCCGGGCCGCCGGCGGGCGGAGCGGAGCGGAGGATCCGGCCGCAGCCACGCCGGAGCAGTCCGCGCGTGCTGCCCGCCGGTCGGCGGCCAAGGCGCTGGACCCGGTCGCGCCATCGAAGGTCGCGCCGCCGAAGGTCGCGCCGCCGAAGGTGCGGGCACCAAGGTCCGGCACACCGACGACCCGGTCGCCCCGCTCCGGTGCACCCAGGGCCGCGGCGAAGCCGTCCGCGGCAGCGTCGGACCCTCACGCACCCGTCGCCGCGACGGGCACGGAGACAGAGGCGTGAGCCCGCCCGAGGTGGTGGTGTACCGCGACGCGGCGGAATTGGCGACGGCGACCGGTGAGCGTTTGCTGACCACCCTGATCCAGGCGCAGGCCGACGGCAGGACGGCCCGCATCGTGCTGACCGGTGGCGGCTCCGGCATCGGCCTGTTGGCGGCCATTGCGTCGCTGCCGGCGCGGGACGACGTCGACTGGGCGCGGGTCGAGTTCTTCTGGGGCGACGAGCGGTTCGTCCCGGCCGATGATCCGGAGCGCAACGACCTGCAGGCCAGGGAGGCCCTGCTCGACTCGGTACCCGTCGACCCGGCACTGGTGCACCCGATGGCCGCGTCGGACGGGGAGTTCGGCTCCGACGTCGATGCGGCCGCCGCGGCCTACGCGGAGGTCATCGGCGACCAGCCGTCGTTCGACGTGGTGATGCTGGGTATCGGCCCCGAAGGTCATGTGGCATCGATCTTCCCGGACTCGCCGGCGGTCCACGACGACCGGACCGTGGTGGCGGTGCGCAACTGCCCGAAGCCACCGCCGACCCGGATCTCGTTGACGCTGCCGACCATTCGCACCGCGTCCCAGGTCTGGATCGTCACGGCCGGCGAGGGTAAGGCTCAGGCGGTTGCGACCGCACTGGCCGGTGCCGGCGAGGTGTCGCTGCCGGCCGCCGGAGCCGTGGGCACCTCCTCGACGCTGTACCTGCTCGATCAGGGCGCGGCCGGCGAGGTGTCGGCGGACTCGGCACCGGCCGGTCACTCCTGACCGTCCGCCTGTAATGCTGAACCCGAATCGATCACCACGGACCTCAAGGAGGAGAACCCGATGAGCACTACCCCAGTCAAGGTCACGGTGACCGGTGCGGCCGGCCAGATCGGTTACGCACTGCTGTTCCGCATCGCCTCCGGCGCCATGCTCGGCCCCGACACACCGGTCCGGCTGAGCCTGCTTGAAATCACCCCGGCGCTCAAGGCGGCCGAGGGCACGGCGATGGAACTCGACGATTGCGCATTCCCGTTGCTCGCCGGCATCGACATCACCGACGATGCGACGGCTGCCTTCGACGGCACCTCGGTGGCGCTGCTGGTCGGCGCCCGTCCGCGCGGTCCCGGGATGGAGCGGGGCGATCTGCTGGCTGCCAACGGCGGGATCTTCAAGCCTCAGGGCGCGGCGATCAACGCCGGCGCGGCCGACGACGTGAAGGTGCTCGTCGTCGGTAATCCGGCAAACACGAACGCGCTGATCGCGCGGTCGCACGCCCCCGACGTCCCGGCTGACCGGTTCTCGGCGATGATGCGGCTGGATCACAACCGCGCACTGTCGCAGGTCGCCGCGAAGCTGGGGGTCCCGGTCGGCGAGGTCAGCAACATGACCATCTGGGGCAACCACTCCGCCACCCAGTACCCGGACCTCTTCCACGCCAAGGTGGGCGGCAAGTCGGTCGCCGGGCAGGTGGACCAGGAGTGGCTGGAGAGCACGCTGATCCCGACCGTCGCCAAGCGCGGCGCGGCGATCATCAGCGCCCGGGGCGCGTCTTCAGCTGCTTCGGCCGCCAACGCCGCCGTCGAGCACGTCCGCACCTGGACGGACGGCACTCCGGCCGGGGACTGGACCAGTGCCGGCGTCGTCTCCGACGGCTCGTACGGAGTTCCGGAAGGGTTGATGTCCGGCTTCCCGGTCACCGCCGAGAACGGCAGCTGGACAATCGTCCAGGGCCTGGACATCGACGACTTCTCCCGCGGGCGGATCGACCTCTCGGTCGCCGAGCTGGTCGAAGAGCGGGATGCCATCAGGGGTCTGGGCCTGATCTGACGGCCGGCCGGGCGGTGTCGCGCCGTCCGACCGGCCAGCCGGCTAGTCCAGCGCGTAGATCGCGACCCAGTCGATCAACAGGTGACCTGCGGTCGAAGCGTCCGGCTTCGGCCCGTTGGTGGCCGTCTGCAGGGTCCAGCGCATCGGCACGTCCGGGATGTTCTCCGTGGTGCTGCCGATGACAGTGCCGTCCAGGGTGAAGGTCAACTTCTCGGGGCGCCAGTCGATCACTGCCGTGTGCCAACCCTGGAACGTGACGGCGGTGTCGGCCGAGAGGCACTTGATCTTGGCGTCGCCGATGCAGTGGTTGAACCCCTGGATGTTGCCGGCCAGCGAGCCTTCCGGGAAGTCGATCTCACCGTCGTTCCACTCCTCGCTGTCCGGCCAGAGCAGCCACCCGGTGCCGTAGCCGGGCAGGTAGTCGGAGCGGAAACGGATGACGTAGCGGCCGTAGATCTGGCCGCCCCACTGACCGTCCTTGATCAGCGGCACCGGCGCCGCCCCGAGCGGGACGCCGTCCTCGGTGTGCAGATACATGTCCAGCACGGAGTCGTGGACCGACAGGATGCGCTCGGCGTACCGGCCGACGTCGGCGGTGTCACCGAAGCCGTCGTAGCCCGACCAGGTGTGGCTGTAAGGACCGGGGAAACCGCCCACCGGCACATCGGTGTCGAAGTCGTCGGTGAAGATCTGCCGCCAGCCCGGCAGATTCCCCACCGGCATGCGTTGACCGCTCGGGTTGGGCTTGGGGATCACCAGCGTCTGCTTTCTACCCACGTCGTGCCAGCGCTGCCCGTATTCGGCGCAGGCCCAGTAGGTGTAGGTGCCCGGTAGGAACTTCTTGGTGGCGGTGACCGTGGCACCGTCCACCGGCAGCCGCGCGGCTGTCCGGAACGGGAAGTCGACCACGTCCTGCGCGGCATTGCGGGCACAGATGCCCGCCTTGTCGTAGACGAGCCCGGGCGTCGAGGTGAGCGTCGCACTGGCCGTCACGGTCTGGCCGTGCACCGCCGCCAGCAGGTTGGCACTGGTCAGCGTCGGCATCACCGGAACCGGGACGGGCGTCACCGCCGTCGTGCACGCGGCGCAGATCACCAGCAGCACGAGCCACAGGACGGAGAGGCCGCGACGGCGGATCAGCGGTCGCGGCACACCTCCATCCTCCCACGCTGCTAGCCGGCGGTCCCGTTCCGCAGCATGGCCAGCAGCGCGTCCCCGTCGGGTACACCGAGGCCGGTGCAGGCGTCCCAGCCGGTGCCGGCCTGGTAGGCACCGTTGCTGCCGACCGTGATGTCCCGGAAGCCGGGCTGCACCACACCCGCCGCAACGCCGGCGTACAGAGTCGGCTGCAGCAGACCGAGCGGCCTGCCGAGTGCCTGTACCAGGCGGGCGGTGAGAGCCGCCCAGAGTGGACTCACCGCGCTCGTCCCGCCGATGATCGCCTTCTTGCCATCGATCAGCACCTGGTAACCGGTCTGCGGGTCGGCATCGCCGGCAACGTCGGGGACGCCTCGACCGTGCTTGCCGTTGGCTCTGGACGGAACACCGGCATTCTTCTGCCACGACGGCCGGCTGAACTTGAGACTCACGCCCCCGCCGGTGGCACCATTGCCGACGCCGTTGTTCCACACCGTCTCACTGGTCACCGTGCCGGCGGCCGCATCGGCGCGCAGGCTGGTGCCGCCGCAGGCGAGCGCGTGCGGGCTGGAAGCGGGAAAATCGCAGTGCACCTCGAGGTCCGCGGCCCGGTCGGTGCTGCCGTCGTCCCCGGCGGCGGCCGTCACGGTCACCCCGAGAGCCGCGGCGTCCGCGAACGCGGAGTCCATCGACTTGCGGGCCTGCGCCGTCCACTCGTCCTCGCTCTGGCCCCAGCTGATGCTGATCGACGCCGGTGCCGGATCGGCGTGCGCCGCCTCGGACACTGCGTCCAGGAACCCGGCATCGGTGTTCGGTGCGAAGTACACCAGGATGTTCGCGCCGGGAGCCAGCGCGCCGACGACCTCGATGTCCAGCAGCACCTCGCCGTCGGCGCCGTTCGGATCCTGACCCGGCTCGTTCTCCGCCCCGTCGACCCCGACCGCGGTCACCGTCGGGTTCTTGATGCCCAGGCTGCCGAAGTAGGAATCGAGGTCGGCCTGCCCGAAGCCGCCGCCCAACTCGATGATCGCGACCGTCTGGCCGGAGCCATCGGTGTCCAACGGGAATTTGTAGATCTTGCCCAGGTCCAGCGGCGTGTAGCTGACCGACGCTGCCGCTGCCGCCGGAATGACGAGACGGGCCCGGGCCTGCGGCCGGTTGTCCAGGCCGAGCACGGCCGTGACGACCTCGTCGAGGTTGGCCGGTACGGTCAGTGCGCCCTCCCGCTCGCGGAACCGCACCTTGGCACCCGATGTCTGGTCCGGTGCGGTGGCGGCGACCAGCTTCGTACCGAACAGCGCGCCGAGGGTGGCCGCAGAACCGGAGACCAGCACGCGCCGGGAACCCGCATCGGCAGAAACGACCGAAGCGCCGGCTGCCTCCACCGCATCTGTCACCGCCGTGATGTCGTCGGTCGATGCGCCGTACTTCTCCGACAGCTCCGCTTTGCTGATCGGCGCTGTCAGGTTCTCCGGCAGTTCGGCCTTGCGTCGCAGCACGACGGTGACCTGGATCTGCTCGGAACCGGTGAGCTCGCCGACCTTCTTCGACCCCGGGAGGGGCGCCCGGTCGCTGCCGGGAACGGTCCGGCGTTCAATCGCGTGTGCTGCCACATGGGCTGGTGCGTTCGTCATACCCTTATGGTGCCGCGAGGCACCGACAGTGATACTTCGGCCCGGACTTCTGTCTCGAAAACGCCCGATTGCAGTAGCCCTGACTTCAGCGGTGCGGCCGCTGGAATACCTCAGATCTCCTCGGGCACGCCTTCGGTTCCGCCGGTCAGCGTGCGCAGGATGCCGTCCATCTCGTCCGGCCGGACCAGCACCTCGCGGGCCTTGGATCCCTCCGACGGTCCAACGATGCCGCGGGTCTCCATCAGGTCCATCAGCCGGCCGGCCTTGGCGAAGCCGACCCGCAGCTTGCGCTGCAACATGGAGGTCGACCCGAGCTGCGAGGTGACCACCAGGGTGATCGCCTCGATCAGCTCGTCCAGGTCGCCGCCGATGTCCGGGTCGACGTTCTTGGACGGGTCCGGCTTGGCCACGGTGACGTTGTCCGCGTACTCGGGCTCGGCCTGGGTCTTGGCGAAGGCGACCACCTCGGCGATCTCCTCGTCGCTGACGTACGCGCCCTGGATCCGGATGGCGTTGCGCACCCCCATCGGCAGGTACAGCCCGTCGCCCATGCCGCTCAACTTCTCCGCGCCCGGCTGGTCGAGGATGACCCGGGAGTCGGTGAGCGAGGAGGTGGCGAAGGCCAGCCGGGACGGCACGTTGGTCTTGATCAGTCCGGTGACCACGTCGACGGATGGCCGCTGGGTGGCCAGCACCAGGTGGATACCGGCGGCCCGGGCCTTCTGGGTGATCCGCACGATGGCGTCCTCGACGTCCCGTGGCGCGGTCATCATCAGGTCGGCGAGCTCGTCGATGATGCCGAGGATGTACGGGTAGGGGCGGTAGACCCGCTCGGATCCCGGCGGCGTGGTGATGTCGCCGGATCGCACCTTCTTGTTGAAGTCGTCGACGTGCCGGACGCCGTGGGCCAGCATGTCGGTGTACCGCTGCTCCATCTCCTCGACCAGCCAGGCCAGCGCCGCGGCGGCCTTCTTCGGCGAGGTGATGATCGGTGTGATCAGGTGCGGAATGCCCTCGTACGGGGTCAGCTCGACCATCTTGGGGTCGATCAGCACCATCCGCACCTCGGCCGGGCTGGCCCGCTGCAGCAGCGAGACCAGCATGGAGTTGATGAAGGAGGACTTGCCGGACCCGGTGGCGCCGGCCACCAGCAGGTGCGGGGTCTTTGCCAGGTTCGCGCTGACGAACTGACCTTCGACGTCCTTGCCCAGCCCGATGACCAACGGGTGCTGGTCCCGGCGCGAGCTCGGATCGGCCAGCACGTCGCCCAGGCGCACCATCTCCCGATCGGTGTTGGGCACCTCGATACCCACCGCCGACTTGCCCGGGATGGGGGCCAGCAGCCGGACGTGCTCGGAGGCGACGGCGTAGGCGATGTTGCGGGTCAACCGGGTGATCGCCTCCACCTTGACGCCGGGGCCGACCTCGACCTCGTAGCGGGTGACGGTCGGTCCGCGGGTGAAACCGGTGACGGCGGCGTCGATCTTGAACTCGGCGAGCACCCGCGAGATCCGCTCGATCACCTCGTCGTTCGCCGCGGACCGCTGCTTGGGCGGTGCGCCGAGCTTCAGGATGGTGGTCGGCGGCAACTGGTAGCTGCCGGCGACGTCGCCGTCCAGGGTCAGCTGCGTCGGCTCCGCGACCGGCGTGGACGGCGGCGACTCCACGATGGCCGGCGTGACCACCCGAGCCCGGGCCGCGGCCGGCGGCGTGACCGTCGGCAGCTGCTCGGTCGGTGCGGTGGCCGCCGCCACCTCCGGCCGGACGACGACCTGGGTGTCGGCCTGGGGGTCGATGTCGCCGGCGTCCGGGTCGCCGGTGTCGGCGTCGCCGGCGTCGGCAGCCTGCCGGCGCTTCGACGGCCGCCGCAGCCGAGCGGTCGCCGCCAGGTCCACGTCCTCGTCCAGCGGCACCTGGCCGCCGAACCGGTAATCGTCGGCCAGGTCGCCGTCCAGCACGCCGTCGTCGGCACCCTCGGTGCTGTCGGCGCCGGCTGTGCTGTCCCTGCTGTAGGTCGACGCGTCGTCGTCGCCGCGCCGGCCTCGACCGCGGTTCCGCAGCCGGTCCACGCCCCCGGTCAGCAGCGAGGGGACGTTTCGCAGCGCCGTTCCGGTGATCAGCAGCAGCCCGAACAGGGCGAGCAGAACCAGCAGCGCGATGGCCGGGGCCGCCGTCACCCCGGTGTACAGCGGCTCGCCGAGCAGCCAGCCCACCGCTCCGCCGGCTCCGGCCCGCAGCGCGGTGGAGTCGTCGGCGCCGCTGCGGCGCACCAGGTGGACGACCTCGAAGACGCCGGTGACGGCCAGTCCGAGGGCGACGCCGCCGAACACCCGGCGGGCCCGGTGCTGCTGGTCGTCCCGGGTACGCATCAGCACGACCGCGGCGACCAGCAGCAGTACGGGCAGCACCAGGCCCGGCATGCCGAACAGGTTGCGCACGGCCGTGTCGACGAACGAACCGACGGGGCCACCCGCGCTGAACCAGGAACCGATCGCACAGATCACGGCCAGAGCCACCAGTCCGAGGGCGAGTCCGTCCCGCCGGTGCGCCGAGTCGCTGTCGCGGGTCGCGACAGCCCCCCGACCGACAGCCCGGACCAGACCACCGACCGCTCGGGCGAGGAGCCGCCAGATCGCCGCCAGCCCGCGACCCAGACCGTGCATCAGCCGGGCGAACCGCGACGGGCCACTACCCACTTTCCGGGACCGCGATCCGGGCGGCACGGCCGCCGAACGAGTGGATGTGCGCCCCCCGGCGGTAGTGGACTTCGTCGTCGTGGACTTCGCGGGCGACGCACCGCGGCTGCTGCCGGTGGAGCGGGCTCCCGAGGACTTCCGGCCACCGACGTCGGCACCGGCTTTCGCGGCAGCCCTGGATCCGACCGGCGTCACCCCGGCCGGAGTGCTGCCGGACCTGGTGCTGCCCGACCTGGTAGCCCCCGACCTGGCAGGTGATCCGGCCGCGCCGGTCGAGCTGCCCCGACCGGAACGCGGACGCGGCGAAGCAGAAGTCTTCTCGGCCATTCCGTCACGCTAGTCGCTGCAGTCACTCCTGTCCCAATTTTCTCAGCGCGCCGACGCGACCGGCATCCCGGAACCCGAAACAGCGACCGGCTCTTCTAGTGGGCGCCCGGCGGCGGCCCTGACGGGCCATCGACCTCTTCCAGGCGTGCCGTGCTGATGTCGAAGATGAACCCGCGGACCTCGTCCCGGTGCGGGATCCAGCCGCAGTCCCGAACCCGGGCCAGGGACTGGCGCATCGTTGCCCGCACGTCGGTGAAACCTGGAACATTCCAGGTCGGCCGCTCGCCGGATTCGGCCTCCAGAGTGACCCGGAACGCCTCGTCCTCGAATCTCTGCATCCCGCACTGGGTGTGATGGATGAGCATGACTTCGCGGGTGCCCAGCGCCCGCTGGCTGATCGCCAGCGATCGCAACATGTCGTCTGTGGGGAGCCCGCCGGCGTTGCGCATCAGGTGGGCATCACCGATGTCCAGACCGAGCGCCCCGAACAGGTCCAGCCGGGAATCCATGCAACCGATCACCGCCAACCGGAGCTTGGGGCGCAACGGCCGCGGACCGGGAAAGGTGGCGACATAGAGCTCGTTGGCGTGCAGCAGGTGATCGACGGCAGACATGAGAGCGAGTCAACCTTCCGAGGTCGGCGGAGTCATGGCCCGGCGGTGACAGCTGCGAGGCGGGCTGATCATATCGACACCGGGTGCCAGCCGCCCGGCCGCAAGTCGGCGCCGACCGGGCCCCAGGTACCCCGGTAGTAAGGCGCCGGCCGCTCGGTGTGGTCCAGGATGGGTTCCACGATCCGCCACTCCTGTTCGATGGTGTCCTCCCTGGCGAACCGGTGCCGGCGGCCGTCCATGGCATCGTCGAGCAGGCGTTCGTAGGCTTCCTGACGATGGCCCAGCGCCGCGGCGAAGTCGACGTTCAGGTCGACCGATTGGGTGATCGTGCGTACCCCTGGCGCCTTGGCCTGGAGCGACATGGTCAAACCATCGTCGTGGCCGAGCCGGAACCGGATCAGATTGGCTTCCGGAAGTGCGGCATCTTGACCGGCGAACAACAGCCGCGGCGGCCGACGGAGTTCGATCACCGCCTCGGTGGCTGCGCCCGGCATGCACTTCCCGGTGCGCACGTGAAAAGGCACGCCGGCCCAACGCCAGGATTCGATGGCCAATTCGGTGGAGACGAACGTCTCGGTGGTGGAGTCCTGTTCCACCCCCGGCTCGTCGAGATACCCGACGTACTGGCCGCGGACGGTGAGAGCCGGATCGATCGGCTGTATCTGTTTGAGAACCTTCAATTCTTCGTCGCGGTAGGCGTCGGCGTCATCGGCGATCGGCGGTTCCATGGCCAGCAGCGCGACCACCTGCAGCAGGTGGTTCTGCAGCACATCGCGCACCGCGCCCACACCGTCGTAGAACCCGGCTCTGCCTTCCGTGCCGAAGGCCTCGGCCATGGTGATCTGCACGCCCGCGATGTAATTGCGATTCCACAGCGGCTCCAGAATGGTGTTCGCGAAGCGGAAGACGAGCAACCCCTCCACGGATTCCTTGCCGAGATAATGGTCGATGCGGAAGATGTCCGGTTGATCGAAGGCTGCGGCGAGACAATTGTTCAGCTGACGGGCCGACGCCCGGTCCCGGCCGAACGGCTTCTCCACGATGACCCGGCCGCGGGCGGCGAGCCCGACGGCGGCAAGTCCGTCCACCACGTCCTGGAACACCGATGGCGGAATGGCCAGGTAGAACACGGGCCGGGCGGAGTTCACGAGCCGGTCGGCCAGGGTCTTGTACGTCTCCGGGTCGCTGTAGTTCCCGACCACCATCGACAGGTTGTCGGACAGCTCGGTGAAAACCGGCTCCTCCACGCCTTTTCCGCCGGAGGTCAGCACCTTGCGGGCGTGGGTGCGCAACTGCTCGTCGTCCCAATCGGATCGGGCCACCCCGATCACCGGC
>CAXSEW010000074.1:0-11831 GCA_964236185.1 uncultured Nakamurella sp.
CGCTATGTTGTCGATGTGGACAAGCAGCTCGAGCCGCGGGATCCCGCCGCCATACGGCTGCGTACCGCCGTGGCCGGCGTTCCTGCCCGGGCCCAGAAGACGGTGGGCGATGTGGTCCGGCTGTTGGCCGCCGTGGTCCGCCGCCTCCGATGGCCGCTGCTGGTCATCGCGGCTGCGCCCGTGCTGCCGGCCGTGGTGCTGATCATCGCCTCCGCCGTTCGCGGCGGCGCCGACGTTCCGCTCGCGTACGTCGTTGCGCTGCTGCTGCTGATCCCCAGCGTCTGGCTGGAGGTGCGCCGGCGACAGCTGCTGTCGGCGCTGCAACCGCCGGAGCAGGCAGGGGCGGAGATCTACGCCATCGTCGGAGCACCGGAGTTCCTCTCACAGCTCAAGACCAACCTCGGGCAGCTGACCGACCTGGGCCGCGGGCTCGGGCTGCGTCCGCTCGGCCGCAAGCTGTGGCAGGGCATCAAGTTGACCAACACCCTGCGGGAGAGGGTCGGCGACAACTCCCGGCTGACGCCGTTCCTGCCCGGCCGGCTGCGCGGGCTGCTGTTCCTCACCGTCGCCTGTGGCGTGGCGGGCGCCCTGCTCACCGTGCTGGCGGTACTCAAGGTGGTCACCGCAGCCGTCGGCATCGGCTGATCCGGACAGCCGTGTTGGGCGGCCCGGCTGCCGGGTACTGGTTCAATCGCATCCGAGAGCATCAACCCAAAAGGAGATCGTCACATGGCAGCAGTACCCACCGTCGCGCTGAACAACGGGGTCCAGATCCCGCAGCTCGGCTTCGGCGTCTTCCAGATCGAGCCCGAGAACTGCGTGGAAGCGGTGACGACGGCGCTCGAGGTCGGCTACCGCCACATCGACACGGCCGAGATGTACGGCAACGAGAAGGAGGTCGGCCAGGCGATCAAGCAGTCCGGCATCGACCGCTCGGAAATCTTCGTGACCAGCAAGTGCAACAACAGCAACATCGGCTACGACGCCGCACTGACCGCCTTCGACCAGACCATGATCGATCTCGATCTGGAGCAGATCGACCTGTTCCTGATCCACTGGCCGCTGCCCACCGTGCGCAACTTCGTCGACACCTGGAAGGCGTTCGAGAAGATCTACGCCGACGGCCGGGCCCGGTCCATCGGTGTGTCGAACTTCCAGCCGCAGCACCTGCGGCGGCTGCACGAGGAGACCACGGTGCCGCCGGCGGTCAACCAGATCGAGGTCCACCCGTACCTCACCCAGGAGGAGCTGCGCGCGTTCGACGCGGAGCACGGCATCGCCACCGAGGCCTGGTCGCCCATCGCCCAGGGCAAGGTGCTCGACGACCCGGTGATCACCGCGATCGCGGAGGAGCACGGCCGGACGCCGGCACAGGTCGTGTTGCGCTGGCACATCCAGCACGGCAGCATCGTGTTCCCGAAGTCGGTCAACCCGGAGCGGATGAAGCAGAACTTCGAGATCTTCGACTTCGAGCTACCCGAGTCCGACATGGCGTCGATCTCGTCGCTGAACAAGGACGAGCGCACCGGCCCCGACCCGGACACTTTCGACTACGTCCCGTCCTAGCGGACCCCTCCGCCCGGGTCAGAACTCCAGTTCGGCCCGGGCGGACCGCGGGGTCGGCGCCGCCCAGTGCCGATGGCTCTTCGCGCGGGCGCTCACCGCGGCATTCGCTCCGCTCCTCCCTCGTTCCTCGGTCGATGCTCACTCATGAGCCGGGCGTAGTTTTCCGTGCTCGCCAGCGACCGAGTCAGCGCCTTGTCCAAGTACAGCAGCCCGTGCAGATGGTCGGTCTCATGGGCGACGATGCGAGCGCCCCATCCCGAGACGATGTCGTGTACTTCGGCGCCCCGCTGGTCCCAGCAGTGCAATTCGACCACCCGCGGACGCTGCACCATCGCCTGGTACCCCGGTATGGACAGGCAGCCCTCGTAGAACGCCGCCACCTGGTCGCCGACTTCTTCGTAGCTCGGGTTGACCAGCACCCGGAACGGCATGGGCGTCCGCTGCCGCACCGCCGCCACCTCCGGCGCGACCGCAGCAGCGTCCTCGATCACCGCGATCTGCACGCCCAGCCCGATCTGCGGCGCCGCCAGTCCCACCCCGGGCGCGGCCAGCATCGACTCGCGCATCGCCGCGAGCAATTCGGCCAGCAGATCGCCCGACAGGCTCCCGTCGTACGGCTCGGCGCGTCGGCGAAGCACCGGATCCCCGGCGGAGACGATCGGCAGCGGCCGAGGACCGGCCAGGAGTTGCTCGACGGTGGCGGTCATGAGCGAGGTCGACGACACCGCGTCAGGGTAGTCGGGCCGCTGCTTCCATCAGCATCCATCCGGACAACTGGACGGACAGATCGCGTTCGGGCTGCGCTGACTCGTCGACCCGGGCGCCGGAGGTCCGCCCGACCGCGCCGCCGGTGGGCAGCACCGCCGTCGCCCTCCAGTCGGGTGAAAATAGCGGCCCGCCCGGTCCTGCGACGGCATGGCTCCAGGCGGCGTCGGCGGAGTCGAGCACCAGGCGCCGGGCGACCGCGCGGGCGGCCAGGTCGGCGGCGCCGTCGCCGGGCAGGTCGGTGGCCACCAGCGCCAGGTAGCGGGCCAGGATTCCGGTGAACAGCCCGCCGTTGCCGCCGCCGTGCCCACGCAGCACGCCGCCGTCGGTCAGCTCCGCGTCCACTGCCGCGATCAGCCGGTGCAGCCGCCCGGATGGAGCGCCGGCGCGGACCAGCTCCAGTTCGGCGCCCAGCACGACACCCTGGCAGTAGCTGTAGTACGTGGCCTGCAGCGGCTCGTCGGGCACCAGGCCGTCGGCGATCAGATCACTGCCGGGGAGCCGGAGCGAGGAGTCCATCCAGTCGGCCAGCTGCTGGGCGCGGGTGGCAAAACCACAGCGCGCCAACAGGATCGCCGCCGGACCGTTGGCCGGGGCGTTGTAGAACGCCGCGCCGACCCGCCACGGGACAGCGCCGGCCGACGGCTCCCAGGCGTCCAGGATGCGGGTGGCGATCCGCCCGACGGCAGGCTGCGGACCGGTCAGTGCCTGGGCACGCTGCAGCGCCAACGCCATCCAGGCCATGTCGTCGTAGTAGTCATTGGTGAATCGGCCGAGATTGCGCAGGGCGATCGACCTGATCAGGCGGCGTACCCGGGTGGCCCGGGAAGCGCTGGGATTCCGCTGCCACGCGTCGACGGTGCAGTCGAGCAGGTGCGCCTGCCACCAGAAGTGCCAGCGCAGTCCGGCTCGATGCGTGGCGGTCGGCGGCCAGCTGACGACGCCGAGCGCCGTTCCGGGCACCCCCAGCAGGGGACGGAGGTGACGGACCACCACGGCCTGCTCGGCGGCGGCGGCTCGGCGAGCCCGGTCGATCCGGTCGGCCCGGTCGGCCCGGTCCGGCACGTCAGTCGAAGAGATCGGAACGGTCGAACCCGTCGCGCGCCACCCGGCGCTTCTTGTCGGCGGTGCGTGCCGATGCGGTCGGCGTCGAGCTTGCCGGCCCTGCTGCCGACGCCGACGTTGCCGGGTCTGGGACCGCCGCCGGCGAACCGGCCCCTACCCGGCCATCCTCGCCATATCCGCGGGGGTCGACGGGGTGGTCCAGATTTCCATCGGCGGCGTCGCCAAGATCGTCGTTCCGGCGTCCGTCTCGAGCGGGGTAGGGCACATTGCGCTCGTCGGGACCGCGGGGATCCGTGGCCTCCCGGAAGATGAAATACCCGATGGCCAACAGGGACATCGCGCCGAATGCGCACCACTGCAGCGCGTAGGAGAGGTAGGGGCCGGAATCGGTCTGCGGCATGCCGATCTCGTCGAGCACGCCGGGGCTGCCCGCCATCAGCTGGATGTAACCCTGCCGTAGGTCGCCCTCCGTGGCGACCGGGCCGGCCAGGTCGTGCGCGTTGACCGCGTAGGCCTGGTTCAACCCGTCGAGCAGGCCGGGTTGCCGATGGCGCGGATCCGTCTGGTCCTGCTGGACCCGACCGGTGACGGTCACGATCCCGGCCGGGACCGGTGGCAGCTCCATGCCCTTGCCGATGTCCAGGGTGGACCGGGTGCCGCGGTCGACCAGGAGCACCGTGCCGTCGGTGAGCTGCATCGGCAGGACCACCTCGGACACCGGATTCCCGCCGTCGTCCTGTCGGAGCCGGACGTAGTACTGCCGGTCGGGCAGGAAGGCGCCAGTGGCGGTGACCGGCTGCCAGATCGACTGCTCGGCGGGTTGCCCGGTGGTGGGCAGCCGCTGGTCGACCGGCAGCGGCGTTGCACGCAGGGCGGCGTCGATACCGGCGTTGGTCTGGGAGGTTTCGGTGTTGCGGCTGAATTGCCACGGAGCCAGGATCAGCCAGCAGGCCGCGGTGAAGGCCAGCGCCCCGACGATCGCACCCAGCCAGCCGGGCCCCAGCAGGAACGCGAACCGGCGTTGCGGCCGTGGTGCCGGCGGGGCTTGCTGCAGGGTCGCGCTCACGACCTGCCCTCCGCCCGTAACATGGCCCGTCGGTTCACCTGCACATTGTTACCCGAATCCCGGCCGGGGGTCGGGTCGCCCCACGGAGAAGAGGGTGCGATGACGGCCCGATGACTGCGACTGTCGGGCAAGCCGTCGCCGCATTGACGGCGGCCTACCCGCCGGAGCTCGCCGAACCGTGGGACACCGGAATCGGTCTCACCTGCGGTGACCCGGCCGCGCCGCTGCGGACGGTACTGCTCGCGGTCGATGTTGACGAGGTCGTCGTCGCCGAAGCGGAACGAATCGGCGCGCAACTGCTGGTGACGCACCATCCGCTGCTGTTCCGGGCGGTGCAGTCGGTCGCCGCGGACACCGCCAAGGGTGCGTTGATCCACCGGCTGCTGCAGTCCGGCATCGCCCACTTCGCCGCCCACACCAACGCCGACAAGGCAGTGGGCGGCGTGAACGACGCGCTCGCCGCCGTCCTCGGACTGCGCGACACCCGGCCCCTGGTACCGGACCCGCCCGACCTGCTGCCGGCCACCTCCGGGCAGGCCGGACGCACCGGCATCGGGCGGGTCGGAACCCTGGCCCGGCCACTGCCGCTGGCGCAGTTCGCCGAGCGGGTGGCCCGGCTGCTGCCCGCCACCGTCGGCGGGGTGCGGGCAGCCGGGGATCCCGACCGGATGATCCACGTCGTCGCGGTCTGCGGCGGGGCCGGCGACTCCGAGCTGGCCTCGGCAGCCGCGGCCGGCGCCGACGCGTACCTGACCTCGGATCTGCGCCATCACGTGGTCGCCGAATTCGTTGCGCAGGCGGGCACCCCAGCCGTCGTCGAGGTCGCCCACTGGGCGGGTGAGTGGCCCTGGCTGGAACGGGCGGCCGCCGTGCTCGGCGGCGCTGCAGCCGCCGGGACTCTCACGGGTAGCCTCACCACCACGGTTTCCGTGGTCCGGACCGATCCATGGACCATCGCTGCGGGGTCGATCCGGACCCCGGACTCCACGCCGGACTCCAGCCGAGAAGAAAGGTCTCACACCAGTGCCGAAGGCTGATCCGTTCGTCCAACGCCGACTGCTGGATCTGGCGGGTCTGGATCAATCGATCAACGCCGCCGAGCACCGCCGGGCCAACCTGCCGGCGTTGGCGTTGATCGCTGCGGGCACCGTCCGGCTCGGTGAGCTGCGCAACGCCAAGGTGAACGCCGAGACCGAGGTCAGCGACCTGGAGCGGGCCACCCGCAAGCTCGACAACGAGATCGACCAGGTGCGCTCCCGGTCGACGAGGGACGCCGAGCGGCTCGCCGCCGGTGCCGGTAACGCCAAGGACCTGGAGAACCTGCAGCACGAGATCACCTCGCTGAGCCGCCGCCAGGGCGTGCTCGAGGACGAGGCCCTCGAGCTGATGGAGCAGAAGGAGACGGCGGACGCCGCCCTGGCCACCGTCACCGCCGACTTCGAACGGGTGCAGGCGGAGACGGCGGCCGCCACCGGCCAGCGCGACGAGGCGTTCGTGGAAATCGACGCCGAACTCGGCCGTCACCGGCAGGCCCGTGCCGAGCTGGTCGCCGACCTGCCGGCCGACCTGGCGGCGATGTACGAACGCATCCGCAAGTCCGGCAAGGTCGCCGCCGCGAAGTTGAGCGGGTCGCGCTGCGACGCCTGCCGGATGGACATCGACCGGGTGGAGTTGTCCGCCATCGCCTCGGCCGCCTCCGACGAAGTCGTGCGCTGCCCCGAATGCGGTGCCATCCTCGTCCGGTGGTAGACCCGAGAGAGTCGGTGGTGCTCTACGCCGACGGCGGTTCCCGCGGCAATCCCGGCCCGGCCGGTTACGGCGCGGTGCTGCTCTCCGCTGACGGTGAGCGGGTCCTCGCTGAACGCGCCGCCTACCTCGGCCGGGCCACCAACAACGTCGCCGAGTACTCCGGCCTGATCGCCGGCCTGGAGGCGGCCCGGGGACTGGGCGTGGCCGGCGTGGCCGTGCGGATGGACTCCAAGCTGGTCATCGAGCAGATGTCGGGCCGCTGGCAGGTGAAGCACCCCGACATGAAGCCGCTCGCCGCCCGGGCATCGGAGCTGCTCAGCAGCTTCGAGTCCACCTCACTCACCTGGATACCGCGGGCGCAGAACGCCCGCGCCGACCGGCTCGCCAACGAAGCGATGGACGCCGGGACGGCCGGTCGGCACTGGGCCCCTGGGGCGCCGGCTACGTCCGCGCGGCAGCTGGCCGAGCCGGTCCAGGACCCGGCCTCGGTACTGCCCGGCGCGCTACCGTCCGGTGCTACCAAGGTGGTCGTCGTCCGCCATGGCGAGACCACCTGGGGTGCGCAGGGCCGGTTCGCCGGCCGGGAGGATGTGCCGCTGACCTCGCGGGGCCGCCGTCAGGCGTCCTCCGTCGGTGACCGGGTGAAGGTGCTGCGCCCGGCGATCGTGCTGACCTCGCCACTGCAGCGCTGCCGGCTGACCGCCAACGCCATCGGTAGTGCGTCCGGCGCCCCGGTGGTCGTGCACGACGCGCTGCTCGACGGAGCGCTGGGGGAGTGGACCGGGCACCACCCGAGCGACATCGAGAACGAATGGCCGGCCGAATTCGCCCACTGGCGCTCCGATCCCGACGCACCGCCGCCGGGCGGCGAGTCGTTCAACCAGATCCGCGCCCGAATCGACCCGCTGCTCCGGGAGCTGGTCGGGGAGTACCGCGGCCGCACGGTGGTGCTGGTGACGCATGCGGCGACCAGCAAGATGATCCTGATGACCGCGCTGGACGTGCCGTCGCACGCCGCGTACCGGCTGCGGATCGACACCGCATCGCTGTCCGGCTTCACCATCGCCGACGACGGGTCGACGGTCGTCTGGGCGGTCAACGAGACCGGGCACCTGACGGGCTGACGCCGACAGCTACGCCCGGGTCAGAGCTGTACCGCCGCCCACAGCAGCACCGTGGCGGCGACGATCGCCGCCGGCACCGTCAACAGCCCGAGTCTGGTGAACCGCGCCAGCGACGGCGATGTCGAGTGGCTCAGCAGTACCCGGCGCCAGAGCAGCGTCGCCAGCGACCCGGTGTAGGTGAGGTTGGGCCCGATGTTGACGCCGATCAGCACGGCCAATACCGGTGCGGCCTGCGGCGCCGAGCCCAGCGCGGCCAGCAGCACCAGGGTGGCCGGCAGGTTGTTGACCGCGTTGGACAGCACGGCGGCGATGGCGGCGAGCAGCAGCAGGTCCACCAGGCCGGTGCCGCTGGGCAGGGCCTCCGCCAGCGCGCGCTGCAGACCATGACCGGTGGCCGCGTCGACGACGATGCCCAGCGCGGCCACGAAAGCCAGGAACAGCGGGTTCGCCTCACTGATCACCGACCGGAGACCGACCTGGTGGCGGGCGATTGCGCGCGTGGCCAGCACCACAGCGCCGACGGCGGCCACCACAGCCGGCTCCGCGTGCACCAGCGGCCCGACCGCGAAGCCGGCGAGGATGACGGCCAGGATCACCAGCGTGACCCTCGGTGCTTGCGCTTGGTCATCCTTCGCCCCGCCTCCGTCGTCAGGCGGTGTTGCCGGGGTCGGGGCGGTCGTCAGGTCGGTGCGGAAGAACCGGCGGAAGACCACGTACTCGACCCCGATCGCCGCCAGCCACGGGCCGGCCATCAATCCGGTAAACCCTACGAAGCTCAGCCCGGAGGCCTGGAAGGCAAGCAGGTTGGTCAGGTTCGACACCGGCAGCACCAGCGACGCGGTGTTGGACAGGTGCGCTGTGGCGTAGACGTGCGGTGCCGGCTGCACGTGCAGGCGCTTGATCGTCGCGAGCACCGCCGGCGTCAGCAGCACCACGGTGGCGTCCAGGCTGAGCGCGGCGGTGGTCAGCGACGCGATCGCGAAGACCAGCAGCAGCAGTCGGCGCGGTTTGGCGTGGCTGCGCCGGGCCATCACGCCACCCAGCCAGCGGAAGACGCCGTCGAGGTCGGCCAGGTGCGCGATCACCAGCACCGCGGCCAGGAATCCGATGGTGGAGCCGAGGCGACTGACCGTGGCACCCGCGTCGTGCCAGGTGATGATGCCGGTGGCCAGGGCAATGGCCGCCGCCGGGACCGCTGCCACCGCTTCGGGCAGCCGCTTCGGTCGGACGATCGCGAACGCAAGGGTGATCAGCAGCAGCGCCACCCCGAGGATGCTGGCCGCGACCGGCGTCACCTGCGGCTCGTCGGTGCGGTCACGCGCGGACGATACCGCGCAGCGCGGTGGTCGGAGGGTGGACGAGTTGGTCTGTAAGCCGGGTCCTGTTCCCGGGCGCCTCTCGGCGGTCCCGTTCGGCGACCATCCATCTCGGCGTGCCGTCGCCGACACGCTCCAGCGGTTCACCCGCAGACTCGGGCGGGCCGCCCTCGAACGCCTGCGCACACCTGGCCGGCACCGAAGTACCGACCTGGCGATATCAACCTTGCTCCGGGTGGGGTTTACCGAGCCATGCCGGTCACCCGGCACGCTGGTGGTCTCTTACACCACCGTTTCACCCTTACCCCGCGATCCACCCGCCCGGAGGCGTCGTGGTGCGCGGGGCGGTCTGTTCTCTGTGGCACTGTCCCGCGGCTCGCGCCGGGTTGCCGTTGACAACCACCCTGCCCTGTGGAGCCCGGACTTTCCTCGGCGGACCCACCGCACGCGGTGTTCCGACGCGGTCGCCCGACCAACTCGTCCGCGCAGGACTCTACCGTTGGCGGCGGTCGCGCCGTCGCGATCGGCAACCCGATCGCGTGACCCGCCGCCGGCCGGGCTACAGCGTCGCCAACCAGGCTCCGGTCTGCCGCGGCGACCGGAGCAGCACCACCTGCACAGGGCCGCCGTCCGCAGCCCACCGACGCATCCGTGCGCGCTTGTTGGCGAAGGACCGGAAATGCCAGACGAGGATGGAATCTCTGCTGAATGCCTGCTTCAGGGTTTCCACGTTGCCGTTGCAGATCGGTCGCCGATCGCGGATCCGTCGTGTGGTCCGGCGGACGAGTCTGCTGAGCGAGAGCGACCGCGGGTAGTCCAAGGCGACGATCAACTCCACGCGGGCCAGGACGACCTCCCGCCACATGCTGTATGCGCCGTCCAGGACCCAGTCGTCGCCTTCGCAGATCTGTGAGATGCGGGCGCGCTGGAGGTCCTCTGCAACCTGTGTCCACCCCGGCTCCCAGGTCAGATCGTCGACCGAGTGGAAGGGCAGCCCGGTACGCCGGGCGACGTCTTCGGCGAGGGTAGTCTTCCCGGATCCGGTCACGCCGTAGATCAAGATGCGGCGCGCGCGCAGTCCGGTCACCGCAACTCCTCGATCGAAAACAACCGCAGCGGTCAACGATTTAGTGCTGGTTTCATCGTCCGAGCAACATCCGGGTGGTCCGAGCACGAGGGCCGGCTGACGTAGAGGTTGCTAGGACGACCCAGAGCATGCCAGGACCAGAGTCGGCGCTCACGCCGTAGACGATGACGGACACCCCGTCTCCAGACCGCCGTCTCGCGCTCATCAGCATGCACCGCGCTCATCAACGTGCGCCGCGCTCATCAGCGTGCGCCGCGCTCATCAACGTGCGCCGCGCTCATCGACGTGGCGGATGTGCTGCCGAAAAGCGCCAGGAGCGCCACCTTGATGAGCGCCGCGCGACGGTGATGAGCGCGGGCCGGGCGGTGGTTAAGCTCAGCGGCATGGGGCTGCGCAGGTGGGGAGCGGTAGCGGCGTCCGCGCTGGTCATGGCGGGTTGTGGCAGCACGGTCAGTGGCCAGGCGCTGCCGATCAGCACGGTCCAGTCGTCCTCGGTGGTCAGCCCTGCCACCACGGCGGCGACCGGCAGCAGCTCGACCGTCGCCGCGGCGACGAGCACGGGGATGACCCCGTTCCCGGACCCGTCGATCAGCGGAACTGCCCAGTCGTCGGCTAGCACGTCCAGCGCTCCCACGGTCAGCACGCCCACCCCCAGCACGCCCACCCCCAGCCCGACGACAGCGGCGCCGTCGACGACGGTGAAGTGGCTGCTGCCCCTGCCGAAGGGCGGCGGCGAGAAGATCAACAAGTTCGGCAATGTCGTCGCCACCCCTGGTCAGTCCTTCGCCGTCCAGTGGCGCAGCAACAAGCGGATCGCGGTCGTGTTCATCGTCGACTCCCTGCAGGTCGACCGCGGGTGCGAGGTGCAGGTCAAGGCCAGCAACGGGCACCTGGTGGTGATCAGCATGCGGGCGCAACTGGGATACACCACCGGCAGAGAACTGTCGGACGAGGCGATCGGCTTCACCGACTCGTTCTGGACGGCCTTCGACGCCAAGGACACCGCGCAGGTCGGTGTGGACAGCTCAGCCGCTTCCACCTGCGTGACGTACAAGACGCAGGTGCCCTACGCCGATGACATGGAGCCGGACAAGGTGTATTCCGGCAAGATCGCGCTCGACGTGTCGAGCGCCACCGGCAGCGTGGTCCTGATGAACTCGCTGGACGGCGGCTGGCTCTACCGCTACGGCTGAGCCGACCAGTACGTCCACTCCGGATGGTGTGCGCACGGGGGACGGACCCAGACCAGGTCGCAGGTCCAGCACCGCCAGAGCCGGTGCGCCAACGCCGTGCAACCGCAGGGGTGCGAGGCGATCAGCACCGTGTCGGGACCGAGCGGGTGGCCGGTCGGGCAACGGTCGGGAGCTCGCTCGACCATGCCGTGCGGTCCGGTGGGCAGGAAGTAGCGGCGGTCGATCCCATGCCGACGAGCGCGACCGTCAGACCCGGATTCGAACATATGTTCACCGTAGAGGGATCGAGGGGGGTCCGCGCCCCGTACCCTGACGTCGTGCCGAACCGCCGCCTTCGACCCCCGGCCTCCGCGCCGACAGCCATCGACTTCGCAGCGGTCCGGAACCGCCTCGGAGTTCCATCGGGCTACCCGGCCGACGCCGTCGCCGAGGCCGTCGCCGCGGCGGCCCACCCGCCGGTGCCCGCCTTCGACCGGACGGACCTGCCCCTGGTCACCATCGACCCGGTGGGTTCGATGGATCTGGACCAGGCGATGCATCTCGCCCGCAACGGCACCGGTTACCGGGTGCACTACGCGATCGCCGACGTCGCCTCCTTCGTGGCGCCTGCCGGCCCGTTGCAGCGCGAGACCTGGGCCCGCGGCGAAACCCTGTACAGCCCGGACCTCGCGACGCCGCTGCACCCGCGCGAGCTGTCCGAGGGCGCTGCCAGCCTGCTGCCGGACCAGCGTCGCCCGGCGGTGCTGTGGACCATCGACCTCGGACCCGACGGCGAACCAGTGGCGGTCGATCTCCAGCGGGCCCTGGTGCGTTCGGTGGCCCGGCTCGACTACGCCGGCGTGCAGGCCGATGCGGACGCCGGCCGGCTGCACCCCTCGATCACCGTGCTGCCGGAGATCG
>CAXSEW010000075.1:0-11804 GCA_964236185.1 uncultured Nakamurella sp.
ATGTCTGCCCCGATGTCCTCCGGCGCGATGTCGTCCGGCGCGATGTCCTCCGGCGCGATGTCCTCCGGCGGAAGCGCCGCTTCCGGTCTGGTCGGCAGCGGTTGTGCCGCCTACGCCAAGGCCGTTCCGTCCGGCGCCGGCTCGGTCGGTGGTATGGCCACCGATCCGGTCGCCACCGCCGCGTCGAACAACCCGCTGCTCACCACCCTGGTCGCTGCCGTCTCCGGCAAGGTCAACCCCAAGGTCAACCTGGTCAACACGCTCAACAGCAGCGAGTTCACCGTCTTCGCCCCGGTCGACACCGCCTTCAAGAAGATCGACAGCGCCACCATGACGAAGCTGACCACCGACTCGGCGCTGCTCACCAAGATCCTGACCTACCACGTGATCTCGGGCCAGCTCGACGCGACCGCCGTGGTCGGCTCGCACAAGACCGTCGAGGGTGGCACCGTCACCGTCACCGGTTCCGGCGACAACCTGAAGGTCAACGGGGCCAGCGTGATCTGTGGCAACGTCAAGACCAAGAACGCCACCGTCTACCTGATCGACACGGTTCTCACCCCGACCAGCTGATCGATCTTTGCCGCCACCAGACCGGCGCACACGCTCGAAGGGCCCCGGCGCATCTCGCGTCGGGGCCCTTCGGCGCGGCCCAGTAGAGTGCGCCACATCGGCTGCACCCCCGCCAGATCGGAGCGCTTGTGACTCCTGCGGGACTTCCCAGCCGTGCCGGCGGTCCTGCGTCGGGCGGCAGCGCCGTCAGGGGTTTGCTGCTCACGCCGGGCGCCGGTGGCGACCGCCAGCACTCCACGCTCTGCGCGGTCGAGCAGGCCGTCGCCCCGCTGCCCTGCCTGCGTCTGAACTTCCCCAACCGGATCGCCGGACGTCGAGCGCCCGACCGGCCCTCCGCCGCGATCGCGCACATTGCTGCTGCGGCAGCCGACTTCGCCGCAGAGCTCGGTACCACCACCGGACACCTGGTGCTGGGCGGTCGGTCGTTCGGTGGCCGGATGTGTTCCATGGCGGCGGCTCAGGGCCTGCCGGTCGCGGGCCTGGTCCTGCTCAGCTACCCGCTGCACCCGCCCGGCGCCCCGGAAAAGCTACGGACCGAGCATTTTCCCGCCCTCGAGGTTCCGGTGTTGTTCGTGTCCGGACTCCGGGATCCGTTCGGCTCGCCCGACGAGTTCGCCGCCCAGGTGTCGTCGATTCCGGGCGAGGTCACCACCGTCTGGCTCCCCGGTGCGCACGACCCGCGAGCCGACGGGGCAGTTGCGGCCTCCGTGGCCGGTTGGTTGCACCGGCGCTGGATCCGGCCGGTCACCGGGTCCGGAGCGGGCGACGGCAATCGAAGGTCACGCACCGGCCGGTAGGACGACTCCTCGCCGTCCTGCTGACCGGTGCCGGGCCGGGGCCGTAGCGGCGGGCGCCCATCCGGATGTAGTAGCTGATCAGGCTTTTCGATGCCGGGTATCCGATGACGACCGCATCCGCCGCCGCCCACTGCGGGTAGGTCAGATCCATCAACCTGCGGGCAGCACCGCACCCGTCACGAGTGGACACCAGCGACGTCAGGATGAAGGCCGATCGCCGGTCGGGATGTCGATTACGAGCTCGTTTGAGCGTGACCCATTCCGGGTTGCGGACCGCAAAGTCCAGAAACCCCAGAATTTCCACGATCGGCACGATCAACGCGAGCCCAACCACCATCGACGCCGGCGTGATGAGACCCCACGTCCACAGGGTGCGGAACGTTCCGCACAGCGCGCCCAGCCAGCCTGCCCAGAGCAGCAGCGCCAAGACCAGCGAACCGGTATGCACGCGCGGGGCCGTGCCGTCCGAGTAGGACAGCGATGCGTCGGGGGTGTGCCGGATGTGGTCTGCCGTCAGCCCGACGATCAACAGGTGCAATGGCAACAGCCATGGCAGCGCCATGATGCGCAGCACCGGAACGGAGCCCAGCAATGTCATCCGGCGGGTCCGGTCGAGCGCGATCCGGACGGCCTCGCGCAGGGTGGTCACGGGCAGGGTGGTCACGGGCAGGGTGGCGACGGGCAGGATGGCGACGGGCGTGTCATTGGTGCTGGTGGTGGGCCTGCCCTGCGTCCGGGCTTCGGGTAGCGGCCCGACCAGTGGGGCGGTACGCGAAGCGGTAGGAGTGAACGGCGAAGAATGCAGCAGGATCGTCATAGCCCTATAGTCGGTCGCGGTGGCCACGCTGTGCGCTCTGCGCAATTCGAGCCACGCTATTGCCGAATGAGAAGCACGGACGAACACTCTGAGTTCTGAATTCGTCGTTGTTGGCGGCGATTTTCCTTTCGAGAGGATGAACGGCGACGACGACTGGCAGCTAAGCGGGTATCGAACAGTCGGGCGACCACTGTTGGCGGTGAGCTTTCGTTATCATTGCCACATTCATTGCCCTGGTTGGCAATGTCATCTTCCTGCGCGGCTTGGCGGCGGCGCGGAAAATGACGATAGTGCTGGCAGCCCACCAGCACGGACGGAGGACGACTGATGTCGGACGCCGACCCTGTTGGTCGCACTCCATCTCCCGCGGCGTCCGTTGACCGGCCGTCGTCCGTCGCACCCGCTGTTGCCGTGAGCCCGCGGGTGCCGGAACCGCCGGCACGTCGGGCGCCGGAACCGCCGGCACGTCGGTTTCCTGATCATCCGCGGCTCGGTGGGTGGGCCGGCGTCCTGTTGCTCCTGTCCACCGTCATCGCCGGCGGACTGGGCATCGGGCAGCCCCTGTTCGGCGATCTGGCGCAGCTGGCCGCCTCCGCCGCTGCCGGCATCGCCTGCTGGCGCACGGCCCTGGGCACCTCGCGCCGGATGCGGTGGAGTTGGGCGGCCGCCGCTCTCGCGTGCGCGGCCTGGGCCGCCGGCCAAGTGATCTACTCGATCCTGGAGATCCTGGGCGGAAAGCCCGGGCCGGGCCCCGGAGTGGCCGACCTGGGATTTGTCCTGTTTCCCGTCGGGGCGATCGCCGCACTGCTGTACTTCCCGCCGTCAGGCAGCCGGCGCGCGCTGGCCCGGTCGCTGCTGGACGGCTGTGCACTGCTGGCCGCGCTCGTCGCGGTTGCCAAACCAGCCGTCGACGCCAACATCAGGGACAACTTCGATCATCCGACGCTGCTCGGGCTGGTCAAGATCTACAGCTACCCGGCGCTCGACATCCTGGTCATCGCGCTCGTCTTCTACCGGGTCTCCCGGCCGACCCGCCATCGTTCACCGCTGCTGCTGCTGGCCACCGGCATCGCGCTGATCGCCATCGCCGACGCCGCCTTCGTGTCGGACAGCGGTTGGCCGGCCGACCTCGGGTTCACCGCCGGGTTCCTGTTCCTGGCCTACGCCGGCACGACCGCCGGTCGGCTGCTGGAGAGTGACCGGTCGACCGGCGCCAGCCCGCCGCCGAGTCAGACCCCGGGCGCCACCATGCTGCCGTACCTGCCGCTGGCGGTCGCCATCGTGGTGACGACGGTGCGGACGATGTCCGACGATCCGATCAGTCCGCTGGAGCCGTCCGTCATCGCCGTCGCCATCGCCGCTGTCCTGCTGCGGCAGTACCTCACCGTGCAGGAGAACCGGGTACTGATGGACGAGGTGGCCAAGCGCCAGGACCAGCTGCGCCGGCAGGCGTTCGAGGACCAGCTCACCGGGCTGGCCAACCGGGCGCTGTTCACCGACCGGGTCGCCCATGCACTCCACCTGCACCGCCGTGACCTGCGGCCGCTGGGTCTGCTGTTCTGCGATCTGGATGACTTCAAGGCCGTGAACGACACCCTCGGCCATGCCGCCGGCGACCAGGTGCTGGTCCGGGTCGCGGAGCGGCTGCGCGGGGCGCTGCGCGAGGGCGACACCCTCGCGCGCTTCGGTGGCGACGAGTTCGCGGTACTGCTGGAGGACGGCAGCGAGCCCACCGGCGTCGCCACCCGTATCATCGACGCGCTCCGGGCGCCGTTCACCATCAACGGCACCGTGCTGAAGGTCGGCATCAGCGTCGGTGTGACCGACCTCGACGGCACCCAGGCCATCCCCACCCTCGACGGGCTGCTCGCGCATGCCGATGTGGCGATGTACTCGGCCAAGCACGCCGGGAAGGGCCAGTTGGCGCTCTACGACACGTCGATGGTGCTGCCGGCCGCGACTGATCTACGGCTCCGGGAGCCGCTGCGCACGGCACTTCGCACCGGCAACATCGTGGCCGTCTACCAGCCGATCATCAACCTGTCCGACGGTTCGATGACAGCGGTGGAGACGCTGGCCCGATGGATGCACGACGGCCTGCAGGTCTCCCCCGTCGAGTTCGTGCCGCTGGCCGGCCGGGCCGGCCTGCTCGCCGAGCTGACCGACTCCATGTTGGAGCGGGCCTGCGCCCAGTTGGCCAAGTGGAGCCGCACCTACGGCGACCGCCGGCTGCAGATCGGGGTGAACATCCCGCCGCAGCTGATCGTCGATCTCGACTTCCCGAACCGGGTCGCGGCGCTGGTGGCCAAGCATGCGATCCGGCCGCAGCAGCTGATCCTGGAGATCACCGAGGACGCGCTGCTCAGTGACCTGCCGACCGCCCGCACGGTGACCGCCCGGTTGCGCAGGATCGGTATGTCGCTGTCGCTGGACGACTTCGGCACCGGCTACTCCTCATTGCTCCATCTCCAGCAGATACCCCTGGACGCACTGAAGATCGATATCAGCTTCGTGGCCAACATCGACCGGGAACCCTCGGCCGAGCGGTTCCTGCGGGCGTTCCTCGCGCTCGGCCGGGATCTGGGGCTGTCCGTGACCGCCGAGGGGGTGGAACGCGAGGAGCAGGCCGCAACTCTGCGGCGGCTCGGCTGCCCGAGTGCGCAGGGGTTCCTGTTCTCCCGTCCCACCACCGCGGCCGAGGTGGAGTCGGCGTTCCTGGTGCCCGGCGCGCGATGGCGACCGGCGGCGGCGGCCCGGGCCCGGCGGAGCGGGCCTGCGCGCACCTGATCCACGCGTCGCCCGCCGACGGCAGGAATCAGTGGATTCGCCGCGCCGTTGTCGGCGGGCGGTGGTACACCTTGCCGATACGCAGGTGGTGCCACTCGGGTGCGTCATCGAGGGAGTTGGGTATGGGTATGGTTCGTGGCTCCGTCATGCTGCTGCTGGGGCTGGTCGGCGCCTTGGTACTCGCGGTGCTTGCCGCACCGGCTGCCGCTGCGGCGGTACCCACCCGTTACGTCGCACTCGGCGACTCCTACTCGTCCGGGCTCGGCGCCGGCACCAGCTACACCGGCGGCGGGTGCGACCGGAGCTCCGGTGCGTTCTCGGCGCTGTGGACCGCGGCCCATGCACCGGCCTCGTACACCTCGCTCGCCTGCGCCGGGGCCACCACGTCGGGCATCACCACCAGCCAGGTGCCGAGCGTGCCGGCGGACACCACGTTGATCAGCATCACGGCGGGTGGCAACGACGTCGGATTCAGCACCATCATGACGACCTGTGCACTGCGCGGCACCACCGCCTGCACGGCCGCCGTCGACCAAGCCGAGACACTGGCGACGACCAGCCTGCCGGGGCAGCTCGACGCGACCTACCGCGCCATCGCGGCGAAGGCGCCGGGAGCCAGGGTGGTGGTGCTGGACTACCCGGCGTTCTACCAGCTGCACACCTGGTTCTGCGTCGGTCTCTCGGAAACCTCCAGGGCGAAGATCGACGACGGCATCGACCTGGTCGACAGTCAACTTGCCGCTGCCGCCGGCCGCGCCGGCTTCACCTTCGCCGAAGTCCGGCCCGCCTTCGTCGGGCACCAGCTGTGCAGCGGCAGCAAATGGCTGCATGCCGTCGACCTGGCCGATCTGGAAGAGTCCTACCATCCGACGGCCACCGGCCATGCGCAGGCTTACCTGCCGGCGTTCACCGCCGCCGCCGGCTGACACCGCCGTGGTGCCGTCCCAGTGAACCGAGGAAAAATCATGTGCCGGAACATCACCGAGCTGCGCGGCCTCGAGCCGGCCGCCACCCCGACCGAGGTCGAGGCGGCCGCCCGGCAGTATGTCCGCAAGGTCAGCGGGATCGGGAAGCCGTCCGACGCGAACCGCGATGTGCTCGAGGCCGCCGTCGCGGAGATCACCCACATCACGCTGCACCTGCTGCAGGACCTGCCGCCGCGCCGACAGCCACCGGCGACCGTTCCGCCGCTGCGCCGACCCGAGGTGCAGGCGCGGATCGCGGCCCGGGCGGCGGCCAGCGGCTGACACCCCTTCCGGCTCAGCTGAACAGGCCGCGGATGTCGTCGGCGGTGAGGGCGGTCGAGTCGGCTGCATCGTCGGTCATCACGCTGGAGAACAGCGCTGACTTGCCTGCTTTCAGCGCCATCACCTTCTCCTCGATGGTGCCCTTGGCCACCATCCGGTACACCATCACCGTCCTGGTCTGGCCGATGCGGTGCGCGCGGTCGACGGCCTGCGCCTCGGTCGCCGGGTTCCACCACGGGTCCAGCAGGATGCAGTAGTCCGCCTCGGTGAGGTTGAGCCCGAAGCCGCCGGCCTTCAGGCTGATCAGGAACACCGGCGCGGCGCCGGAGGTGAACTGCTCCACCACCTCCTGCCGACGGCGGGTGTGTCCGTCGAGATAGCAGTGATCGATGCCGGCGTCGTCCAACCGGGCCCGGACCTTGGCCAGGAACGAGGTGAACTGGCTGAAGACCAGCACCCGGTGACCTTCGGCGACGACGTCCTCCAGCTGCTCCAGCAGCGCATCCAGCTTGGTGGACGGCACGCCGGCGTACTTCTCGTCGACCAGCGACGCGTCCAGGCTGAGCTGCCGTAGCAGCGTCAGCGACCTGAAGATGGTGAAACGGTTCTTGTCCAGGTCGCCGACCAGGCCGAGCACCTTCTTGCGTTCTCGCTGCAGATGCGTCTGGTAGATCTTCTGGTGTCGCGGGTTCAGCGCAAGCTCGAGCACCTGCTCCTGCTTCGCGGGCAGGTCGGACGCCACCTGCTCCTTGGTGCGCCGCAGCATCAACGGCCTGATCCGGCGGCGCAGCGCCGCCAGTTTGTCGGTGTCGCGCAGCTTCTCGATCGGTGTGCGGTAGTACTCGTTGAACCGGGTCGGGTGCGGGAACAAGCCGGGCGCGGTGATCGAGAACAACGACCACAACTCCATCAGGTTGTTCTCCATCGGGGTGCCGGTGATGGCCAGCTTGAACGGTGCCGTCAGGCTCTTGGCGTTCTTGAATCCCAGCGACTGGGAGTTCTTGACGAATTGCGCCTCGTCGAGGATCAGGCCGGCCCATTCCTGCGCCGAATACTTCTCGAACTCCAACCTGAACAACGCATACGAGGTGACCACCACATCGGCGCCGGACACGAGCTCCGACAGCTCGATCCCGGCCCGCCCGGTCGTCTCGATCACCACCGCGACCTGTAGCTGCGGGGCGAACTTCCTGGCCTCGGCCTGCCAGTTGCCGACCACGCTGGTCGGCGCCACCACCAGGAACGGAGCGACTCCCGGGCGGGCCGCCGCGTGGCTGATCAGCGCCAGCGCCTGGATCGTCTTGCCCAGCCCCATGTCATCGGCCAGGATGCCGCCGAGGCCGGCGTCGAACAGGAAGCACAACCAGTCGACGCCCTCCTGCTGGTAGGGGCGGAGGTCCGCGCGGAAGTCGGCGGGCAGCTGCTGCCGGATCATCGGCGTTCCGCCGGTCAGACCGCCGATCTGCCGGTGCCACTGTGCCGCCTGCTCGTCGACGACGCCCAGGGCCTGCAGTTCCTGCCACCAACCGGCCTGGAACCTGCTCACCCGCAACGTCTTCGCGTCCGGGTCCTGCAGCAGCGCGGCTTCGTCGATCAACCGGCGGAGCTGTGAAAAGGTCGGCGAGTCGAGCCGGAAGTAGGTGCCGCTGGGCAGGATCACCTGGTCCTGCCCGGCGGCCAGCGCCAGGAACACCTCGCGCAGCGGAACCGGCTCGCCGTCCACCGTGACGGTGATGTCCAGGTCGAACCAGTCGCGGCCATCGGCCGGCCGGCCGGATAGACCGATGACCGGCGCATTGTCGGCGGCCCGGTAGCTGGCGGTGCCGCGCACCTCCAGATGTAGCTCGGGCCACGCCTCGAGTTCGGGTAGCAGCTCCACCAGGGCGACGGTCTGCATGCCGGTAAGGATGACCTCGCCGATCAGCCGGCCGGCGTCGAACAGTTCCGGGAGCTGCTGCACCGCCGACGGCAGCTCCGCGAGGATCCGCTGCTCGGCGGCAACGTCGCGGTGCGCCCCGACCCGGCCGGCCGCCCACAGCGCGTCCTGCCGCTGCGTGCCGGCGTAGCGCCACCACCAATGCAGCTGCGTCCGGTGATCCGCCAGCAGATCGACGGTCAACCACAGCGCGGGCGGCGGCGGGACCGGAATCTCGAACGAGCCGTCCCGCGAGGTCACCTCGACCCGCCGGCGCAGCGCCGGCAGGTAACCACCGAGGAACCGCTCGTGCTCGGCCGCCGGTATCCGCTGCGGTCCGGCCGCCAGCAGCGCCACGAGTTCGTCGGCGGGCACGGCCGCGAATCGGCTCAGCCGCAGTCCGCGATCCCGCAGCGCCAGCCGGTCCTCCTCGTCGGGCCAGCAGACCATCGCCCGCACCGGGTCGCCGATCATCAATTCGCTGCCAGCGGCCGGCCCTCCCGGCACGACCAGGGCCCGCACGATGAGGTCCGGCCCGGTACTGGCGACGTCCAGCACCAGCTCGACCGGTTCCGGCTCGAGCACCACCTCCCGCTGGGCCCGGTCGGAGCCCACCAGCGGCACCCCTACTGCGGCGGCCCCGGCCAGCAGGTCCCAGAACGCACCGGTGGTCACGTCGCCCAGCTGCAGCCATGCGCCGATCGGCCCGTAGTACCGGTGGGCCGGGCTGTCGGCCAGCGCCGAGAGCGCGAGGAACCAGTCGAGCTGTGCCGCTCTCTCCGCCGTCCCGCGGGCGGCGTAGACCAGGTTCGACCAACCGATACCGGTGCGCTGCCATCGTCCGCCGGCGCCCAGTTGCACCGGCCGGACCGCCAGGCGGTCGGCCATCGGCTGCATCGGCGGCCGATCCCGGTAGGGGAACCGGCCGGCGGGCTGCTCCGCCGGGTGCAGCTGGAACTGCAGCGCCAGCGGGGGATCCGCGGACGGCTCCGTGTCCACTTCCTCGATCAGCGGCGCGAGCAGCCGCTCCCACACCGCCGCCGGTGGCCGTCCGGTGCGCTGGGGCAGCCCGGCGAGCACCAGCGCGGTCACGTGCTTGCAGTTCAGCCCCACCGGGCAGGAGCAGATACCGGTCAGCGCAACCAGTTTCGGCCCGGACAACTTCAGGGTGACCTCGGCCTGGTAGGGCTGCCGGCCGCTGCCGGCGATCTGCCCGCGGACGACGAGCGGGTCCTCGGTGATCTGCACCCGGGACACCGCACCCCGCCGGGCGTAGTCCAGCCCGCGCTGCAGGGTGACCGTGCCGACCAGGGCGCCGAGCGAGCCGACGTCGATCATCCTGACTGCCCGGTACGGCCGCTCACCACCCGGGCAGTCTACGGGCGGCCGATCGGCGTACTACGCGTCGACCGAGCCGTTGCCGGCGGCGAAACCGGCGCCGGTCTCCAGCAGCGTCTTGAGATCGGACAGCACCCACGACCAGCCACCACCACCGTCACCGCGGCTGGTTTCCATGGCACCGCTGACCATCTCGGCGGTCTTCGGGGCACCGGTCAACTCGTGGGTGAGAGTCACCCGGCAGACCCCGTTGTTCCCCTCGGCGATGTCGTAGGTGAGCCGGGTGAACTGCTCCGCCGCCGTGCCCGGGTCCATCAACATCCGCCAGGTGTGCACCAGCCGGCGCGGTGGGTCGACCTCGACGACCTCGCCGTCCAGGATGACCTCCGGCATCGGGTAGCCCATCCTCGCCGCGCCCTCCCGCATCTCCTGCGACGCGGTGGACTCGTAGCGGCCGCCCGGACGCAGGTCGAAGACGCCTGGCACGCCGTAGCCGTAACGCTGGTTCCAGGACGGATCCACGATCGCCTCCCAGACGCGCTCGGCCGAGGCCTTGATGTAGACGCGGTAGAGCTGCACATCCGCGGCCAGAGTGTCGACAGTGCTCATGACGGTTCCTCTAGTTGGGACTTGAGATCGACGAGCGCCGCCACGGCGCCCGCTGCGTACTTGCGGATCCACCGGTCGTGGACCAGCCGGATAGGTACCGGATTGAGGTAGTGCAACTTCTCCCGCCCGGACCGCCGCGGGATCACCAGGTTCGCCTCCTCGAGCACACCCAGGTGCTTCATGACGCCGTAGCGCGTCATCTCCACCTGCGACGCCAGATCGGTCAGCGTTCGCCCGTCGCGCGCGAAGAGCTGGTCGAGCAGATACCTGCGGGTGGGATCCGCCAAGGCCTTGAAGACCAAGTCGTCATCGGCGGGCATCAGTAGAAAATAGGTGACTTTTTCGTCACCTGTCAAGCCTTGTGGTCGGCCGTACCGGGCGGTGGACATCCGTCGAGCACCTCGTCGCACCACCGAGCACCTCGTCGCACCACCGAGCACCTCGTCGCACCACCGAGCACCTGCTCGACGCCGTCGACGAGGTGCGGTCTGGCGCCAAGAGGTGCGGCGTAACAACACCAGGTGCGGGGTGGTGCAAAAAGGTGCGGCGTGCCGCGCGGGCCCTGGCACCGCCCGGGCCTCGCGCCGCCCGGGCCACCGCGCCGCCCAGCCGCACCAGCGTGACCCAGGTAACATGCTGGGCGACCGAAGAGGCATCACTGCACGTCACCGAACAAGGAGCTGCCATGACGAGCGTGAAGAACCCTCTCGACGTCGACCGGACTGCTGGTCCGGCGCGGAGGAAGGTGAGCCCGCACTGGCTCTACGTGATGGTGATCGCGGCCGTGGTGCTGGGCACTGCGGTCGGGTTGATCTTCGGCAAGAACGCGTCCGGGCTCGCCATCATCGGCACCGCCTTCGTCAACCTGATCAAGATGATGATCGGACCGATCATCTTCTGCACCATCGTGCTGGGTATCGGTTCGGTGCGGAAGGCGTCACAGGTCGGCAAGGTCGGCGGTATCGCCCTCGGCTACTTCCTGGTGATGTCGACCTTCGCGCTCGCCCTCGGGCTGCTGGTCGGTAATCTCGTCCATCCCGGTGACAGTCTGAAAGCCGCTGCTGCGACGGCGAAGTACAGCGTGCCGGTGGTCCAGACGTCGGGCAACTTCATCATCGACATCATCCCGACGACGCTGTTCTCGGCGCTCACCGCGGGCTCGGTGCTGCAGGCACTGTTCGTCGCGCTGCTCGTCGGCTTTGCCATCCAGTCCATGGGCGTGAAGGGCGAACCGATCCTGAACGCCATCGCCATCCTGCAGCGGCTCGTCTTCAAGATCCTGTCCGGAATCATGTGGCTGGCTCCGATCGGAGCGTTCGGCGCCATCGCCGGCGTGGTCGGTGGGGCCGGCTGGTCGGCGATCGGCGCGCTGGCCACCCTGGTCGGTGTCTTCTACGCGACCTGCGCGGTGTTCGTCTTCGTCATCCTGGGAGCACTCCTGCGGTTCACCACCGGCTGGAACATCGTCAAGCTTCTCTACTACCTGCGCCAGGAGTTCCTGCTGATCCTGGCGACTTCCTCGTCGGAGACCGCACTGCCGCGGCTGATCGCCAAGATGGAGCACCTGGGTGTTTCCCGGCCGGTCGTCGGCATCGTGGTGCCCACCGGTTACTCGTTCAACCTCGACGGCACAGCCATGTACCTGACCATGGCCTCGCTGTTCATCGGCAATGCGATGGGCACACCGCTGACCATCGGCGAGCAGTTCTCGCTGCTGATCT
>CAXSEW010000076.1:0-11692 GCA_964236185.1 uncultured Nakamurella sp.
GAAGATGCGCCGGCGGATGCGTGGTGGCGCCGAACAGTCTGACATGGCTGGGCCTCACTTCGGGATCGTTGTTGTGCCACCGGGCGGCCCAGCGTAACGAGGAGCACTGCAGGCACACACGGAGGGCAACCGACGGAAACTCTTCACCACCGCGGTGGACGACCGGTGAACGCAGACCGAAAAGTTTTCCTCATCCGGCGGCTGTCCGACGGGCGCCGATGCCACCGAGCAGCGACGCCTGCAGCCGGTGATCGGCGCAACCCGCCGGTGCGGTGGCAGAGTTTGTTCACCAACGCCAGGTAACTTCCGAGGTCGCCGGTGAACGTCACCGAGACGTGGAGGCCACCGTTGATCGACCCGTCCCTGCGTAGGGCGCTGCTGTCGGCTGCTGCCGCGGTGCTGCGGTGACCGGGCCGATCGAGCTGTTATTCACGCCGGGGAACGCTGCCGGGTTCATCGACCAGCTGTGGACCCGTCTTCCGGCGCAGCCGGGCGGCGCGCTGGTCGGAGCCGTACACCTGGTCGGTGACCGCGGACAGATCGTCGTGCGGTTCAGCGCGTCCGACGTGCAGGAGTTGATCGTCCGTCCCGGGCAGGTCCTGGTGGCCGGAGACCCGGTCGATCCGGCCACCTGGAGCGTCATCGACGGCCCCGCCCTGCCGCGGTTGAATCTGCCGTTCTGACTGCGGCAGCAGTGAAGCGGCGCCCGACTCGAGCCGGACGCCGCTTCATCGTGACGCACCTCGCCCGCCCCCTCCTCCGGCGCCTCCGCGCTCGGCACAGCCGGCTAGCAATGGCTGCTACTGGCGGTCTACCACGGTAGACTTCGGTTCTACCCGGTAGAAGGAGTGGCAATATTGCCGACACTCAACATCAAGAACCAGCGGGTGTACGAGTTGGCCAAGATGCTGTCCGAGAGAACGGGCAGGTCGATGACGAGCGTGATCCAGACGGCCTTGGAAAGACAGTTGGAGGAATTCTGGAACGAGCGCACGGGTATGGCCGAGGCAATCCATGCGCTGGCCTTGGAAGCGGCTCCGATGTTGCAACATCTCCCACCGGACCCGTTCGCCGAACTGTACGACGAGGACACCGGGCTTCCCCGATGATTCTTGATGCCTCTGCCATCGTGGCAGTCTTCCGCCTCGAACCCGAGGGCCGATCATTCGAGTCTGTCATCGAACGCTCATCGAGGAACGGTCTCTCGGCCGCCACCTTGCTGGAGACCGCACTCGTCCTCGGTCCGGCGCTCGACCACACCCTTGATCGTTTTCTCGTGATGGCGCGCATCACGGTCGAGCCGGTGACGCTGGCGCAGGCTCAGCTCGCCCGCGCTGCCTACCGGCGGTACGGCCGGGGAACAGGACACCCGGCACGGCTCAACTTCGGCGACTGCTTCTCCTACGCGCTGGCCGTCGACAAGCGTGAACCATTGTTGTTCAAAGGCAACGACTTCTCTCGAACCGATGTCATGGTGGCAGCATGACGAACCCACTCGACCCGCGGCTGGCGCGCCGCAGCGGCTCGCAGGACGAGACGCCGACGGCCGCCTTCCGGGAAGACCTCGACCGCATCCGGTTCTCGCCGTACTTCTCCCGGCTGTCCGCTGTCACGCAGGTGATCTCCCAGGGCGCCGCCGGCCAGTCGGTCCAGAACCGGCTCACCCATTCCATCAAGGTGGCGGCGGTCGCCCGGGCCATTGCGGTCAAGCTGAGCTGCGGGCCGCACCGGCAACTGCTGGACGAACTGGGCGGCTGCGACCCGGTCGTCATCCAGGCCGCTGCCACCGCGCACGACCTGGGCCACCCGCCGTTCGGTCACCTCGGGGAGCGGGTGCTCGACCGCATTGCCCGTTCCCGGTTCGGGCTGGCCGACGGGTTCGAGGGCAACGCCCAGACCTTCCGCATCGTCACCGAGCTCGACGTGCACGGCACCAGCGGCGAGGGTCTGAACCTGACCACCGCCGTGCGCGCTGCGCTCTTGAAGTACCCGTGGGCGAGGTTCGGCGTGCCGGATCCGCATCCCAGCACCGCGGAGCACCCACCCAAGGGCGGTGGGCCCGGCATCGAGGGCCTGGGCTCCGGCAAGTTTTCCGCCTATGTGCTCGATGCCGGCGAGATGACCGAGGTGCTCGCCGCCTACCCGCGGATCCTGCCCTGGCGGCAGACGGTCGAGTGCTCCGTGATGGACGTCGCCGACGACATCGCTTACTCCCTTCACGATCTCGACGACTTCCACCGTGCCGGCGTACTGCAGCATGCGTCGGTGTCGGCCGAATTCCGCACCTGGATCAAGCGGCGCACAGAACTGGAGGCGGCCGACCGTCACGAGCTGCGAGCCAATGAGCGGCTGCCGGGCAACTCGCTCGAATTGCTCCGCCGGCGGCTGCACTCCAAGGACAGCTGGATGGTCGACGACGAAGCGTTCGCCGTCGCGGTGGGCCGCGTCGGCACCGATCTGGTCGACGGGCTGCTGGCAGTGCCGTTCGACTCGTCGCTGGCGGCCGAGCGGCTGGTCGGCGAGTTCACCCGCAGCTGGATCGCGCACCTGGAGGACTCGGTGCTGGTATCCGGCGATCCGCCGCCGCGGGCCGCGCACGTGTCGCTCGATCGGCAGGCGTGGCACGAGGTGGCGGTGCTCAAATTCGTCCACCAGCGCTTCGTGCTGGACCGCCCCGACCTGGCGATGTTCCAGCGCGGGCAGGGCCAGGTGATGGCCGCCCTGGTGGCCGATCTGGACTCGTGGCTCGCCGACCCGGTGGACGCCGGCCGGGCGCCGCGCCGACTGCTCGACCTGGTCGAGCTGGCCACCGACTCCTACCACCAGCTTCTCCGTAGCAATCCTGCGCTGCTGACGGCCAGCACCGGCGAGCCGGGCGGCTCTCCGGACGATCTGATCCGCTGGGGCCGGGGACGCGGCATCATCGACTACGTCGCCTCGCTCACCGACGACCGCGCCGCCAGTTCCGCGACCACCCTGGCCGGGCATTCTGCGCGGTTGTGGGACGCGGGCTCTGCATTGTGATCCGCGCATGACCACGGTGGGTAAACCCCGGCCGGCCGCCGGAGGCGGCATCGAGGTGGAGATCTCGGCTTCCCGCGTCGTCGGCTGGGTCAACCGGTTCGCCGGCCGCAACAGCGGCGTCTCGGACCTGATGGCCAGTCCGGACCAGCTCGAGATCCGAGCCGGTGACGGCACTCTGGCCATGCTCGAGGTTCCGTTCGGGCCGATGTCCATCGGCGGCCGGGAGCCGGTCGAGGCGCTGGTCAACCACCTCGCCGGGCTGGGACTGCTGGGACTGATCCTGGTGCGGGGCGGCGCGCATTCGATCGGGACCGCGAAGGACGGCGTGGTGCTGTCGTCGTCGACCGACCGGGCCTACCTGCAGGGGCGCACCGCGGCGGGTGGCTGGTCGCAGCAGCGGTATGCGCGGCGCCGTGGCAACCAGCTCACCGCTTCGCTGGCTGATGCCGCGTCCACCGTGGAGCGGGTGCTGCTGCCGTTCGCGGATCGGCTGGGCGGCGTCGTGCTGGCCGGTGATGCGGCTGCGCTGCAGCGGGTGATGAGCGAATCGGCGCTGCAGCCGTTGGCGGGGCTGCCCTCGCGCATGTTCGGCGACATCCCCGAGCCGCGTCGGGTCGTCCTCGACGCGGTGGCGCAGCGGAGCCTGGTGGTCAGAATCCTGGTCCGGACGCCGGCGGAGCAGACGCGGGCGCAGGGCTGACACGCCGGCTGCGCCTTGGCGGCGCCGGGCGTCGGGTGCGCTCCACGGAACACCTGCTCGGCCCACGGAACACCTGCTCGACGTCATCGACGAGGTGCGGCGTGGAGCGACGAGGTGCGGCGTGGAGCGACGAGGTGCGGCGTGGCCCACGCGGGTGCGGCGCTCATCCCACGCGGGTGGCGGTCCGCTCCACCCGGGTGACCTTGCGGGAGGCCAACACGCCGCGAACGCCCAGCCCGCCGACGATGGTGCCGAGGACCACCGCGGTGATCACCAGCACCGCGTGAACCAGCAGGAACGAGGTGGGGGAGGAGTGGCCGATCGCGCCGGTCCAAGCCCGCTTGTCGTCCCAGATGGCGAGCGAGAACCGCGGCCAGATCGCCCAGTTGAAGACCCCGACGCCGACCAGGAACAGGGACCATCCGCGAGTAAGGATCACCCGACCAGTATGACTCGCGTGCTGTCGACCCTGGCTGGCACCGACTCCGGGCAGGGCAGAATGTCGACCGTGTCCACCTCGACCGGCAGCGCCCAGCAGATCCCTACCGTCAGCGAGCGGATCGCCGCCGAACTCGGCGTGGCCCGATGGCAGGTCGAGGCCGCGGTCGGGATGCTGGACGCAGGAGCGACGGTGCCGTTCATCGCCCGCTACCGCAAGGAGGTCACCGGCACGCTGGACGACGCGCAGCTGCGCGATCTCCAGGAGCGCCTCGGCTACGTGCGCGAGCTGGACGAGCGCCGCTCCGTCATCCTGGAATCCGTTGCGGCGCAGGGTAAGCTGACCGCGGAGTTGCAGCGCGCGATCTCCACCGCCGACTCCAAGGCGCGCCTGGAGGACATCTACCTGCCGTTCCGTACGAAGCGGCGGACGAAGGCGCAGATCGCTCGGGAAGCGGGCCTGCAGCCGCTCGCCGACCTCCTGCTCGGTCACCCGACGCACGTGCCGGAGCAAGCCGCGCGTTCGTTCGTCGATGCGGACCGGGGTGTCGCCGACACCGCGGAGGCGCTGCTGGGCGCGCGGTCGATCCTCATCGAGCGGTTCGGTGAGGACGCCGACCTGGTCGGTGGACTGCGGGAGTTGCTGTGGTCCCGCGGACGGCTGGTGTCCGCGGTCCGCGGGGGCAAGGAGCAGGACGGCGCCAAGTTCTCGGACTACTTCGACTTCGCCGAGCCGCTCACCAAGCTGCCGTCGCACCGGGTGCTGGCGCTGTTCCGCGGTGAGAAGGACGACGTGCTGACCGTCTCGGTGAGCCCCGATGCCGTCGAGCCGGACCCGCTCGACATGTCGCCGACGGATTACGAGCGCCGGATTGCCGCCCGCTTCGGCATCGCCGACCGCGGCCGGCCGGCGGACGGGTGGCTGCGCGACACCGTCCGCTGGGCTTGGCGTACCCGCATGTCGGTATCGCTGGGCATCGACGTCCGGACCCGCCTGCGACTGGCCGCCGAGCAGTCGGCAGCGGGCGTCTTCGCCGCCAACCTGCGCGACCTGCTGCTCGCCGCGCCGGCTGGCAGCCGGGCGACGCTCGGGCTCGACCCCGGTTTCCGCACCGGCGTCAAGGTCGCGGTGGTGGATGGCACCGGCAAGGTGGTCGCTCACGACACCGTCTATCCGCACCAGCCGCACAACCGTTGGGACGCAGCGCTGTCGACGCTGGAGGGACTGGTGGTCGGTCACGGGGTGGAGCTGGTGTCCATCGGTAACGGCACCGCGTCCCGGGAGACCGACCGGCTCGCCGCCGAACTCGCCGCCCGCGTGCCCGGTCTGACCAAGGTGGTGGTCTCCGAAGCCGGTGCGTCGGTGTACTCGGCGTCGGCCTACGCCTCGGCCGAGCTGCCCGAACTGGACGTATCGATCCGCGGCGCCGTCTCCATCGCGCGCCGGCTGCAGGACCCGCTGGCCGAGCTGGTGAAGATCGACCCCAGGTCCATCGGAGTCGGCCAATACCAGCACGATGTCGCGGAATCGACGCTCGCGAAATCACTGAACGCGGTGGTCGAGGACTGCGTGAACGGCGTCGGCGTCGATGTGAACACGGCGTCTGTGCCGCTGCTGGCCCGGGTGTCAGGGATCACCGGCACGCTCGCCCAGAACATCGTCGCCCACCGGGACAGCAACGGTCCGTTCAGCTCTCGCGCCGCGCTGAAGAACGTTCCGCGGCTGGGCGCAAAGGCCTACGAGCAGTGCGCCGGCTTCCTGCGCATCGCCGCCGGCGCCGATCCGCTGGACTCCTCCAGCGTCCACCCGGAGGCGTATCCGGTGGTCCGGCGCATCCTGGCGGCGACCGACACCAAGCTGGGTGACCTGATCGGCAACACGACGCTGCTGCGCGGGCTGGCCCCGACGGACTTCGTCGACAGCACCTTTGGACTCCCGACGGTGACCGACATCCTGGCCGAGCTGGAGAAGCCGGGGCGCGACCCGCGCCCGGCGTTCAGCACTGCGACGTTCGCCGACGGCGTCGAGAAGATCACCGACCTGCGGATCGGCATGGTGCTGGAGGGCCTCGTCACCAACGTCGCCGCGTTCGGGGCGTTCGTCGACGTCGGCGTCCACCAGGACGGGCTGGTGCACGTCTCGGCGCTGTCGGATCGCTTCGTCAGCGACCCGCGGGAGGTGGTCCGCTCCGGCCAGGTGGTCAAGGTCAAGGTCATGGAGGTCGACCCGGCCCGCCAGCGCATCTCGCTCACCCTGCGCCTGACCGACGAGCCGGGCGCCAGGACCCGTCCGGCCCGGCAGAGCCCGCCGTCCGGTGAGCCCCCGCCGCGCCGGCCGCAGCGGCGGGCGCAGGGTCAGCCCGCTGCGGCAAGCCAGCCGTCATCGGGGCAGGACCAACCGGGCCAGCAGAAGCACGGACAGCCGCAACGGTCGCGGGGTCAATCGCCGCAACCGCAACCGCAACCGCAGCCGAAGGCGCCGGCGGCCGGGTCGCTGGCGGACGCCCTGCGCAAAGCCGGCTTCGAGGGCTGACCGGTGGCGGTGGGCAGACTCACCACCGTGGACGGCGCCTACTGCACCCCTCCGCCCCTGATCACCGGTAGATTGTGAACACGTGATCACCGCAACCGGCCTTGAATTGCGGGCCGGCACCCGGATCCTGCTCGCCGACACCACCGTGCGTCTCCAGCACGGCGACCGGGTCGGTCTCGTTGGCCGCAACGGCGCCGGAAAGACCACCACCTTGCGCGTCCTCGCCGGTGAAGCGGCTCCATACGCAGGCCAGGTGACCCGCAGCGGCTCTATCGGCTACCTCCCGCAGGATCCCCGCGAGGGTGATCTGGACATGACCGCCCGCGATCGGGTGCTGTCAGCGCGCGGCCTGGACGTGATGGTCGCGCAGCTGGAAAAGGTGCACATCCAGATGGCCGAGCTCACCGGCGAGGAAGCGGAGGAGGCGGTCGAACGCTACGGCCAGATCGAGGAGCGCTTCTCCACCCTCGGCGGGTACGCCGCCGAGTCGGAGGCGGCCCGGATCACCTCGAACCTCGGGCTGCCCGACCGCATCCTCGAACAGCCGATGCGCACGCTGTCCGGCGGGCAGCGGCGTCGCGTGGAATTGGCCCGGATCCTGTTCGCCGCCGCGGATGCGGGCGACGGCACCATGCTGCTGCTCGACGAGCCCACCAACCACCTCGACGCCGACTCGATCACCTGGCTGCGCGACTTCCTCAGGACCTTCAGCGGCGGGTTGGTGATCATCTCGCACGATGTCGAGCTGCTCGCCTCGGTGGTCAACAAGGTCTGGTTCCTCGACGCCGTCCGCGGCGAGCTCGACATCTACAACATGACCTGGGGCCGCTACCTGGAAGCTCGGTCGACCGACGAGCAGCGCCGTCGTCGGGAACGGGCGAATGCCGAGAAGAAGGCCGCCGTACTCATGACCCAGGCGGCCAAACTCGGCGCGAAGGCCACGAAGGCAGCCGCTGCGCACCAGATGGTGCGCCGGGCCGAAACTCTGCTGAACAACCTCGACGAGGTCCGGGTCTCCGACCGGGTCGCCAAGATCCGGTTCCCGGAGCCGGCACCCTGCGGCAAGACCCCGCTCACCGCCAAGAATCTGTCGAAGTCCTACGGCTCGCTGGAGATCTTCACTGGCGTCGACCTGGCGATCGACCGCGGAAGCCGGGTGGTCGTGCTGGGCTTCAACGGCGCCGGCAAGACCACGCTGCTGAAGTTGCTGGGCGGCCGGGAACGGCCGGACACCGGGGCGGTCGAGCCGGGCCACGGGCTCAAGCTCGGGTACTACGCGCAGGAGCACGAGACGCTCGACCCGGACCGCACCGTCTGGGAGAACATCCGCAGCGCCGCTCCCGACGCCGGAGCACAGGAACTGCGCAACCTGCTCGGCACGTTCCTTTTCACCGGCGAACAGCTGGAACAGCGGGCCGGCACGTTGTCCGGTGGCGAGAAGACCAGGCTGGCACTGGCCGGTCTGGTCTCCTCGGCGGCCAACGTGCTGCTGCTCGACGAGCCGACCAACAACCTGGACCCGGCTAGCCGCGAACAGGTGCTGGATGCCCTCCGCCGGTACGCCGGCGCCGTCGTCCTGGTGACCCACGACCCGGGTGCGGTGGCCGCGCTGCACCCGGAGCGGGTCATCCTGCTGCCCGACGGCAGCGAGGACCACTGGTCCGCCGATTACCTGGAGCTCGTCGAACTCGCCTGATCCGCGGCAGCGGTGGTGGGTATGCCCGAAGTGCGAGCTTGATCTCCAGCCATTGCGGTGGCGGGGTTGCCCGTTCTGCGCGCCTGATTCGCGCCATTGCGGTGGCGGGGATGCCCGTTCTGTCTCATCATTGGGCTGCACACCCATCGGCACATGCCGACGAGCGCCGGCCCGCATCGTTGACGGCCGGCGCGGGCCGACTCGAGCGAGAAGAAGGTGCGGACCAGTGGCAGAGTCGCCAACCACCACGAAGAGCCAGACGAGCAAGGTCACGGCCATCCGCAAGGGAGCCAGGATCACCGGCACCGCTCGCGACCGACTGACCGCGGACCTGCGGCGGAAGTACGAGAAGGGCCAGAGCATCCGGGCGCTGGCGGACGGCACCGGCCGCTCCTACGGCTTCGTGCACCGGCTCCTGGTCGACGCCGAGGTGCCGCTGCGCGGTCGCGGTGGCGCCACCCGCACCAAGAAGAGATAGCCGAGGGCGGGAGACCTCCGCTGGTAGCGGGCGCTGGTCTGGTACGAATGTCCGGTGACCATCCCGACTGCCGACTCGAACACCGCTTTCGACGGTGAGCTGCTGACGGCCGGCAGGCTGGCGGTCGAGTTGGCCGACCCGGTTCTGACCATCACGCTCGACCGGCCCGACATCCGCAACGCGCAGCTGCCCGCGACGTGGGAAGCGTTGACGCACATCGGTAGTCGGGTGCCGGCCGGAGTCCGGGTGGTGATCGTCCGCGGAGCTGGCGAGTCGTTCTCCGCCGGTCTGGACCGCTCCATGTTCTCGCCCGGGGCCGACTCGGTGCTGGGCCAACTGGCATCCGCGCCCGACAGCGTCGCACACAGTCGGATCGCCGAGTTCCAGCGCGGTTTCACCTGGCTGGCCGATCCGTCGTTCGTCTCGATCGCGGCGGTCACCGGTCACGCGGTGGGAGCCGGGTTCCAGCTGGCGCTGGCCTGCGATCTGCTGCTCGCCGCCGACGATGCCCAGTTCTGCATGGCCGAGGTGGGGCTGGGACTGGTGCCCGACCTCGGCGGCACCGCGCCGCTGGTCCGCGCCGTCGGCTACCAGCGTGCGCTGGAAATCTGCGCCACCGGGCGCCGGGTCGGGGCCGCCGAGGCGGTTCGCATCGGACTGGCGCTGGCCCGGATACCGAACGAGGAATTCGACCAGGCACTTGCTGACCTGACCGACGCGCTGATCACCCCGCCGGCCGAGGCGGTTCGGGCAGTCACCCGACTACTTGCCGGTGCTCGGGAATCGTCGCCGGGCGATCAGCTGGTGCACGAGCAGAACGAACAGTTGACCAGGTTGCGCGAACTCGCTGCCCGTCAGGACGCCCCGCAGGATTGGTGACTCACGTCCGAAGTGATCCGGTGCCGACCGCGTCGCACACCTGATGGCTCGCCGGTAGATCGCAGGCCTCGAACGTCAGCGGCGGACGGACCGCTCGACCACGTCCAGCACCGCTGACATCGGTGCACCGGGCAGACCTTCGGCGAGGTGAGTCACCAGCCCCTCCATCACCAGCTCGAGGTAGGACGCCAAGACCTCGACATCCACGTCGGTGCGGAGCACGCCGGCTTCGCGCTGCCGGTGCAGCCGGGCCCTGGTCGCCGCCCGTACCTGCTCCGACTGCGCCGCCCAAGCCTTCTGGAAGGCTGGATCGGTGCGCGAGCGCCGCGACACCTCGAGCTGCGTGCCCAGCAGACCGGCGTCGGGCGCCGCGATCATGTCCCGCATCACCGCCACCAGCCCCTCCCGCGCGACGGTTTCCGCCATCCGCGCGGCGTCCTGTCCGGCGAGGGCCATGAACACGGCATCCTTGTCGGCGAAGTGATGGAAGATCGCCCCGCGGCTGAGGCCGATCTCCTCCTCCAGTACCCGGACGGTCGCGCCCTCGTACCCGTGCCGCGCGAACGCGGCACGGGCACCGTCGAGGATCTGCTGCCGCCTGGCCTCGAGATGATCCGGGCTGACCCGGGGCATTCCCGCCCTACTTGGCAGCAGCCAGCAGGTTCCGCAGCACGAACTGCATGATCCCGCCGTTGCGGTAGTAGTCGGCCTCACCGGGGGTGTCGATGCGGACGGTCGCGTGGAAGCTGATGTCCGCGCCCCCTTCGGGTGTCGCCGTGACGGTCACCGTCCGCGGGGTGCCGCCGTCGTTGAGCGCGGTGATGCCCGAAATGGCGAACGTCTCCGTACCGGTCAGGCCGAGCGAATCCGCCGTCTGTCCGGCCGGGAACTGCAGCGGGATGACGCCCATGCCGATCAGGTTCGACCGGTGGATCCGCTCGTAGGACTGGGCGATGACGGCCTTGACGCCCAGCAGCGCGGTGCCCTTGGCCGCCCAGTCCCGCGAGGATCCGGACCCGTACTCCGCGCCGGCCAGGATGACCAGCGGGATGCCGGCGGCCTGATAGGCCGCCGACGCGTCGTAGATGAACGACTGCTCGCCGGCGGCCAGGAAGTTGCGGGTGTAGCCGCCCTCGACGCCATCCAGCAGCTGGTTGCGCAGCCGGATGTTGGCGAATGTGCCCCGAATCATCACCTCGTGGTTACCGCGGCGGGAGCCGTAGGAGTTGAAGTCCTTCCGGGTGACGCCGTGCTCGGTCAGGTATTCGGCGGCCGGGGTGCCGGCCTTGATGTTGCCGGCGGGGGAGATGTGGTCGGTGGTCACCGAGTCGCCCAGCTTCGCCAGCACCCGGGCGCCGCTGATGTCGGTGACCGGCGAAGGCGTCGGCGACATGCCGTCGAAGTACGGGGGCTTGCGGACGTAGGTCGACTGCGGATCCCATTCGAACGTCTTCCCCGTCGGCGTCGGCAGCGACTGCCACCGCTCGTCGCCGGCGAAGACGTCGGCGTAGTCGCGGGTGAACATCTCCTGGTTGATCGCCTGGGCGATGACCTCCTCCACCTCGGCGGGGGAGGGCCAGATGTCGTGCAGGTACACCGGCTGGCCGGCCTCGTCGGTGCCGAGCGGATCGCGGGTGATGTCGATGTCCATCGACCCGGCCAACGCATAGGCGACCACCAGCGGCGGCGAAGCCAGGTAGTTCATCTTGATGTCCGGATTGATCCGGCCCTCGAAGTTGCGGTTGCCCGACAGCACCGACACCACGGCCAGGTCGGCCTCGTTGATCGCCGCGGAGATCTCGTCCTGCAGCGGACCGGAGTTGCCGATGCAGGTCATGCACCCGAAGCCGGTCAGGTTGAAGCCGAGTTTTTCCATGTAGGGCAGCAGCCCGGCGCGCTCGTAGTAGTCCATCACCACCTTGGAGCCGGGGGACAGCGTGGTCT
>CAXSEW010000077.1:0-11690 GCA_964236185.1 uncultured Nakamurella sp.
CTACGGATCGACGCGAGAGCTGATCAGCGCTGGTTCACCTACATGATCTCCGTGGTGGCGTTCAGCGTGGTCTCCATCCTGTTGCTGTGGGCCCTGTTGTCGCTGCAGGGTCATCTACCGTTCGCGTTCGACCGACCGGGCATGCCCAAGGCGCAGGGTTTCAATACCGCGGTCAGCTTCGTCACCAACACCAACTGGCAGTCCTACTCCGGTGAGTCCGCGCTGGGATACACCGTCCAGGCATTGGGACTCACGGTGCAGAACTTCTTGTCGGCCGGCGTCGGCATCGTCGTCGTCGTTGCGCTGATTCGCGGTCTGGTCCGCCGGCACACCGACCGGCTCGGCAACTTCTGGGTGGATCTGACCCGTATCACCCTGCGGCTGGTCCTGCCGGTTTCCTTCGTCTTCGCCCTGGTGCTGGTGCTGGGCGGAGTCATCCAGAACCTGAACGATCCGACGACGGTGACCACTCTCGCCGGTGGCACGCAGACGCTCCCCGGCGGCCTGATCGCGTCCCAGGAAGTGATCAAGCAATTCGGCACCAACGGTGGTGGGTACCTGAACGCCAACTCCGGGCACCCGTTCGAAAATCCCAACCAGGTCACCAATCTGCTGGCCATCGTGTTGATGCTGGCGATTCCGTTCTCGCTCCCCCGAACCTTCGGCCGGATGGTCGGCAGCCTCAAGCAGGGCGTCGCCATCCTGATCACCATGGGCATCCTGTGGGCCGGATCGTTCGCCGCCACCCTCGGTTTCGAGGAGGCGCACCGTGGTATCGCCCTGCAGGCGGCCGGTGCAGCGATGGAGGGCAAGGAGGTCCGCTTCGGCATCCCGGTGACCTCGCTGTTCGAGATATCCACGACGCTGACCTCCACCGGCGCGGTCACCTCCACGCACTCCTCGTTCAGCGGGTTGGGCGGCGGTGTGCTGCTGCTGAACATGCTGCTGGGCGAGATCGCGCCCGGCGGAACGGGATCCGGCTTGTACGGCATCCTCATCCTGGCGCTGGTTGCGGTGTTCGTCGCCGGCCTGATGGTGGGGCGCACCCCGACCTACCTGGGCAAGCGGATCGGCGGCCCCCAGATGAAGTACGTCGCGTCCTACATCCTGTTCACGCCGGCTCTGGTCCTGGTCGGTTCCGGTATCGCCCTGCTGACCTCGGCCGGAAAGGCCGGCCCGTTGAACAGCGGGCCGCACGGTCTCACCGAGATCGTCTACGCCTTCGGGTCGGCAGCCAATAACAACGGCTCCGCTTTTGCCGGATTGTCGGCCAACACCAACTTCTACAACATCGCATTGGGCCTCACGATGCTGCTGGGCCGCCTGGTCCCGATCTGCCTGGTGCTGGCGCTGGCGGGATCGCTGGGCAGACAGGGCGTCCGACCTGACGATTCCGGCACGCTCCCCACCCACAAGGCGCAATTCGTCACGATGCTGTTGGGTGTCGTGGTACTCGTTGCCGCCCTGACCTATCTGCCCGCACTCGCCCTGGGACCTATCGCAGAAGGATTGTCATGAGTGAGCATCGTAGTGAGGAACGAACGAGGAGCGGAGCGAATGAACCGATGAGCGCTTGCGCGAAGAGGAGAAATAGGTAATGAGCACCCCGGTATTGAACAAGAACGATGTCGCCGCGCCCGCGGACGACGGTGCCCCGCACCGGATCAGCGCCGGCGTGTTCCGCCCCGCCAGCCTGGTCGCCGCACTGCCGAACGCCCTGCGGGCGCTGGATCCCCGGGTGATGTGGCACAACCCGGTGATGTTCGTGGTGGAGGTCGGTGCAGCGCTCACCACGGTCACCATCTTCACCGATTTCAACGGCTTCACCGTGTGGATCGCGGTATGGCTGTGGCTGACCGTAATTTTCGCCAATCTGGCCGATTCGGTCGCCGAAGGCCGGGGCAAGGCGCAGGCGGCGTCACTGCGGGCCGGTCGGGACACCGCGGTAGCCCGCCGCATCGACGCCGCAGGAGTCGAGAAAGCAGTTCCGGCCGCGGATCTGCACAAGGGTGACCTGGTCGTGTGCGAGGCCGGCGACATCATCCCCAGCGACGGCGAGATCGTCGAGGGCGTGGCAAGTGTCGACGAGGCAGCGATCACCGGAGAATCCGCGCCGGTGGTCCGGGAGTCCGGCGGGGACCGCTCTTCGGTCACCGGTGGCACCCGGGTGCTGTCCGACCGCATCGTCGTGCAGATCACCGCGGAGCCGGGAAAGTCGTTCGTGGACCGGATGATCGCCCTGGTCGAGGGTTCGGTGCGTTCCAAGACGCCGAACGAGATCGCGCTGAACATCCTGCTGGCCAGCCTGACCATCGTGTTCCTGCTGGTCGTCATGGTGCTGCAGCCGATGTCGAGCTTCTCCGGCTCGGTGCAGTCGATCGCGGTCCTGGTCTCGCTGCTGGTCTGTCTGATTCCCACCACCATCGGGGCCCTGGTGTCCGCGATCGGCGTCGCCGGGATGGATCGCCTGGTGCAGCGCAACGTGCTGGCGATGAGCGGTCGCGCGGTGGAGGCGGCGGGCGACGTGTCGACCCTGCTGCTGGACAAGACCGGCACCATCACCTACGGCAACCGACAGGCGTCCGAATTGATCGCCGCTCCCGGAGTGGACATCGATGACCTGGCCGGCGCCGCGCTGCGGGCTTCGCTCTCGGACGAGACGCCGGAGGGCCGGTCACTGGTCGAGTTGTGCCAGCAGAAGTACGGCATCGCCGAGCAGCCGTCACCGGTTGGTGCGGAGTCGATCGAATTCTCCGCGCGCACCCGGATGAGCGGTACCGATGTGCCGGCCGCCGGCGGGGTGCACAGCATACGCAAGGGGGCGGCGACGGCGGTCACCTCCTGGGTGACCGACAACGGCGGTCAGGTCAGCGATCTCGTGCACGATTCGGTCGATGCCATTGCCGCCTCCGGCGGAACGCCCCTGTTGGTCGCCGAGACTACCGGCGACATCGCCCGGGTGCTGGGGGTGGTCCACCTCAAGGACGTCGTCAAACCCAACATCGCACTGCGGTTCGCCGAACTCCGCAAGATGGGCATCCGCACGGTGATGATCACCGGTGACAGCCAGCTCACCGCCAAGTCCATCGCCGCCGAGGCCGGCGTCGACGACTACCTCGCCGAAGCCACGCCCGAGGACAAGCTCGCGTACATCCGCAAGGAGCAGACCGGCGGACGAATCGTCGCGATGACCGGTGACGGCACCAACGACGCGCCGGCACTGGCGCAGTCCGACGTCGGTGTGGCGATGAACTCCGGCACCACCGCGGCCAAGGAGGCCGGCAACATGGTGGACCTGGATTCAAGTCCCACCAAGCTGATCGACATCGTGGAGATCGGCAAGCAGTTGCTGATCACCCGCGGCGCACTGACAACGTTCTCGTTGGCGAACGACATCGCCAAGTATTTCGCGATCCTGCCGGCCATGTTTGTCGGGGTATTCCCGGGGCTCCAGTCGCTGAACATCATGAAACTGGCCAGCCCGCAGTCGGCCGTGCTGTCCGCCGTCATCTTCAACGCCCTGATCATCATCGCGCTGATCCCACTGGCCTTGCGCGGGGTGCGGTACACGCCGTCATCGGCGGCGAAGCTGCTGTCGAGAAACCTGTGGATCTACGGGCTCGGCGGCCTGGTCCTGCCGTTCGTCGGCATCAAACTACTCGACCTCGTCGTTCACCTCATTCCTGGAATCGGATAAAACCATGGCAGAGAACAATCTCCTCAAGGACCGGCCGGCAGACGCCGACCCGGGTCAGCTCTCCGAGGAACCGACCAAGATCCCCGGTTCCGCCGCACTGCTGTCGATCTCCGGCCGCCAGCTGCTGGTCGCGCTGCGCTTCCTGATCGCCATGTCGGTGATCCTGGGGATCGCCTACCCGCTCCTGGTGCTGGGGGTGGGCAGGGTGATCGCTCCGTCGAAGGCGGACGGATCCCTGGTGACCGTCGACGGCAAGACCGTCGGATCGAGCCTGATCGGGCAGAACTTCACCGATCCGCAGTGGTTCCAGGGCCGGCCCTCGGCTGCCGGGTCCGACGGCTATGACGCGACCTCTTCCGGCGGCAGCAACCTGTCGGCCGACAGTCCGGTCCTGCTCAAGGCGATCAACGACCGCAAGGCTGCGATCGCCAAGGCCGACGGCGTTCCGGAATCGGCCATTCCCGACGATGCCTTGACCGCCTCCGGGTCCGGACTCGACCCCGACATCAGCAAGGCCTACGCGCTGATCCAGGTGAACCGGGTCGCTACCGCGCGGGGCCTCGAGCCCGCTGCCGTGCAGCAGCTCGTGGAATCCCACGTGTCTACGCCGTTGCTGGGTTTCATCGGCCAGGAGCGGGTCAATGTGCTACAGCTCAACATCGCACTTCAATCGCTGACCCCTGGAAGCTGACAATCTGCCCATGAGCACCGACCAGCCGCCGCCGGCGGCCAACCGCGAGCCCTTTTCCCGCAAGCGCGCGGGTAACGGCCGGCTGCGGGTGTACCTCGGCGCCGCGCCGGGCGTCGGCAAGACGGTGGCCATGCTGGCCGAGGGCCGCCGCCGCTGCGAACGCGGCACCGACGTGGTCGTCGGCATCGTCGAGGACCACGGCCGGGATTACACCCGGGAGCAGATCGCCGACCTCACGGTGATCCCGCGAAAAGAAGCCGAGCACCGCGGCATCACGCTGACCGAGATGGATCTCGCCGCGGTCCTCGCCCGTTACCCGCAGGTGGTGCTGGTGGACGAACTGGCGCACACCAACGCCCCCGGCTCGGCGAACCCGAAGCGGTGGCAGGACGTGCAGGTGCTGCTCGACGCGGGCATCGACGTCATCACCACCGTCAACATCCAGCACCTGGAGTCGCTCAACGACGTCGTCGCCGGCATCACCGGCGTGACCCAGGCCGAGACGGTGCCGGACGAGATAGTCCGCGCCGCCGACCAGATCGAGCTGGTGGACATGAGCCCACAGGCACTTCGCCGGCGGATGGCGCACGGCCACATCTATCCCGGCAAGATCATCGACACCGCGCTCGGCCACTACTTCCGGGAGGGCAACCTCACCGCGCTGCGCGAGCTCGCCCTGCTGTGGGTGGCGGACCGGGTCGACGAGGGTCTGGAGCGGTACCGGCGCGAGCACGGCATCAAGGGCACCTGGGCAGCCCGCGAGCGCATCGTCGTCGCGTTGACCGGCGGCCCGGAGGGGCCGTTGCTGCTGCGCCGGGGAGCCCGGATCGCCGGTCGGGTGAGCGACCGTGATCTGGTCGCCGTTCACATCGTCCGCTCCGACGGGGCGATGGGCGCCCCGGCCGCCGAGATCGAGCGGCAGCGGCTGCTCGCCGAAAGCCTCGGCGGCAGCTTCCATCTCATCGTCGGCGACGACATCGGCGAGTCCGTGCTGGATTTCGCCCGCGGCATCAATTGCACGCAGATCGTGGTCGGCACCTCCCGGCACGGCCGGCTCACCCAGCTGTTCCGGCCCAGCACGTCGATGGCCATCGTGCGCGACTCCGGCGACATCGACGTGCACGTGGTCACCCACTCGTCATCGCCGAAACACAAGTCGACGCCGAACTTTCGGACAGGCGGCGGTCGCCGAACCAGCTGGGCCTGGATGGCCTCCGTGCTGGTGCCGCTGTTCCTGGCGGCCGCGATGTTGCCGGTCCGCGGCGGCTTCAACCTGCCCACCGTGCTGCTGATCTTCCTGCTCGGCGTGCAGATGACGGCGCTCATCGGCGGCGTGCTGCCGGCCGTGGTGTCCGCCGTCATCGCCAGCGTGCTGGCCAACCTGCTCTTCACCCCGCCCTACGGCTCGCTGACCATTGCGCAGCCGCAGAACGCGTTCGCGCTCGTCGTCTTCGTGGCCGTCGGCGTGACCGTGGCGTCCATCGTGGACCGCAGTCGCGCCTCGGCGGCGGAAGCCGCCCGCGGTCAGGCCGAGGCGCAGATGCTGGCGTCCGTCGCCGGCACCATGGCGGCCCCCGGCGATCCGCTCGCCGCGATCCTCGAGCAGGCCAGGGTCGGTTTCGGCATGGACGCCGCCGCTCTGCTGTCCACCTCGTCGCAACCGCCCGTGGCCGTCAGGGTGCTGGCCTCGGTCGGCCGGCAACACGACGAGTCCGACCTGCCGTCCACCGTGGTGGACGTGGCCGTGCCGAAGGACCCCAGGGCGGACACGCTGCAGCTGGCCCTCTACGGACATCCGCTGGCCGCCACCGACCAGCGGCTCGCGGAGGTGATCGCGGCCCAGGCGGCCGTCGCGCTCGACCGCAACCAGCTCACCACCAAGGCCGGCCAGGCCGAGCGGCTGCAGCAGACCGACCTGGTGCGTACCGCGATCCTGGCTGCGGTCTCCCACGACCTGCGCACACCGCTGGCCACCATCAAGGCCTCGCTGTCCAGCCTGCGCGACCGGTCGGTGGCCTGGTCCGACCCGGACCGCGCCGACCTGCTGGCAACCGCGGACGGCGCCGCCGACCAGCTCGACTCACTGCTGTCGAACCTGCTCGACCTGAGCCGCCTGCAGACCGGTGTGCTGACCGCCCTGCGACGTCCGGTGTCGGTGGACGAGGTGGTCTACCGGGCGCTGATCGGCCTGCCGACGCGCCGGGTCGACGTCGACATCGCCGACGACCTGCCGCTGGTGGACACCGACCGCGGCCTCCTCGAGCGGGTGGTGGCGAACATCTTGTCCAACGCGGTACAGCACTCGCCACCCGACGTCCCGGTGCAGCTGCTGGCCGGCGAGGTGCCCGCGGCCGGTCGGCGGACGATGCAGATCCGAGTGGTCGACCACGGACCCGGGGTCGCCGTCGCCGACCGGGACGCGATGTTCGCGCCGTTCCAGCGGCTGGGCGACGCCCCCGGCGGATCCGGAGTGGGCCTGGGGCTGGCGGTGGCGCGCGGCCTGGCCGAAGCCGTCGATGCCGCGATCGAGGTCGAGGACACCCCTGGCGGCGGCCTGACCATGGTCATCGAGGTTCCCATCGCGGAGCGTTCGCCCGCCCGACCCGCCGGCGCAGCGCCCCTTGCATCCAGTCCGGAGCCCCGGCATTCCGAAAAGACCCAGGCGTGAGCAAAGTGCTCGTCGTCGACGACGACGTGGCGCTGGCCAGGGCGCTGGACATCAACCTGCGGGCGCACGGCTACGAGGTGACGGTCGCGCACGACGGCCGGTCGGCACTGGACGGGGTGGCCCACCTGCACCCGCACGTGGTGATCCTCGACCTCGGGTTGCCCGACGTCGACGGCATCGAGGTGCTGGAGGGCATCCGCGGCTGGTCCGCGGTGCCGGTCATCGTGCTGTCGGCGCGATCCACCTCCGGCGAGAAGGTGCAGGCGCTGGATGCCGGCGCCGACGACTACGTGACCAAGCCGTTCGGCATGGCCGAGCTGGTGGCCCGGGTGCGGGCTGCGGTACGGCGTGGCGCCCCTTCGGCGGGTCGCAGCGAGGGCAGCGTGGTGACCGCCGATTTCACCGTCGATCTGGACGCGCACCGGGTGCTCCGCGACGGGCAGCCGGTCCGGCTGACGCCGACCGAATGGTCGCTGCTGGAGATCCTGGTCCGGTCCGCCGGGAAACTGGTGCCCGCGCGCCAGCTGCTGATCGACGTCTGGGGGCCCGCCTACGAGACCGAAACCCATTACCTGCGAGTCTATCTCGCGCAGCTGCGTCGCAAACTCGAGCCCGACCCGGCCCACCCGAAGTATCTGCTCACCGAGTTCCGTGTCGGCTATCGATTCCAGGGCTGATCGAGGGGTCAAGGGCGCATCAAGAAGTGCCCCGGTCGCGTCAAGGATTCGTCAAGGCGCTGGCCCGTGACCTCCGGACCGCGATGCAATGGTTGTGTGACTCACGTCCGGACCACCGCGCCACTTCCGTCGGCCTTCGCGGCCGGCATCGCCTTCGTGTCGGCCATCGCGGTCACCGGGATCGCTGTTGCCGCCGGGGCGACGCATCACCCGGTCGAGGCGCTGCTGCCGCTGGGCGTGGTGACGGTGGCCGTGTCGGCGTGGACGACGTGGGCGGGCGGGGTGGCCGCCGCCTGGATCTGCTGGGCCTTGGATTCGGGCTTCGTGCTGGGCCGGCAGGCCCAGCTCAGCTTCTCGACGCCGTCCCAGCAGACCGTGCTGCTACTGGTGGTCATCGCCCTGCTCGGCGGCGTCGGTGGGCGTGGATACCGCCGACACCGTGCCCGCTCCGTCACCGGAGGCGCCCCGCTCCTGAACGGGTAGCGGCGTCTGCGGCAACTCCCTGCACCGGGATTCGAGGGTGGATCGAATCGGCACCTCGACGGAATGTCCCCGCACCATCGCGCGGACGTCGGCAGGCGCAGTTCGGTAGGGGAAGATGGGGGACGTGAGCGCAGCGATCGACCAGTCCGAACCGACCGAGATCCCACGGCCGCAGGCCGCGCAGTGGTCCTACCTGATCGACATGGACGGAGTCCTGGTCCACGAGGAACACATGATTCCCGGCGCGGACCAGTTCATCGCCGAGCTGAACGAGCGCGGCACGAACTACGTGGTGGTGACCAACAATTCCATCTACACCCGCCGCGACCTGCGGGCGCGGCTGCTGGCGACCGGCCTCGCCATCGACGAGGACCGCATCTGGACCTCGGCGCTGGCGACCGCGCGATTCCTGCACAGTCAACGGCCGGGGGGCAGCGCGTACGTCATCGGAGAGGTCGGCCTGACCACGGCCATGCACGAATGCGGGTTCGTGCTGACCGAGCGGGACCCCGACTACGTGGTACTGGGCGAGACGCGTACCTATTCCTTCGAAGCCATCACCACCGCCATCCGGCTGGTCGACCAGGGCGCGCGCTTCGTCGCGACCAATCCCGACGCCACCGGCCCCAGTCGGCAGGGTCTGCTGCCGGCCGCCGGCGCCGTCGCCGCGCTGATCGAAAAGGCGACCGGGCGCAAGCCCTACTTCGTCGGCAAGCCGAATCCGTTGATGATGCGGTCGGCGCTACGGGCGATCGGCGCCCACTCCGGATCCACGCTGATGATCGGCGACCGGATGGACACCGACGTCATCGCCGGGCTGGAGGCGGGGTTGGCCACCATTCTGGTGCTCACCGGCATCTCGACCCTGGCGACGATCGATCAGTACCCCTTCCGGCCGTCGCTGGTCCTCGACAGCGTCGCGGATCTCGTCGGCCACACCGAGGATCCCTTCCTGCCGCGCTGACCCTACCTACCGACCAGCCTGAAAGGTGTCAACGGTGACCACTGCGGCTCTGACGTCGTATTCCAGCTCGACCAGCCAGGCGCCGCTGCTCGGCGACACCATCGGTGAGAACCTGGCCCGCACGGTTGAGGCGTTCGGCGACCGGACCGCCGTCATCGACGTCGCGGCCGGAAGGTCGTACACCTATGACGAGTTCGGCGAGGCCACCGACGCCCTGGCGTTGGCGCTGCTGGCCGACGGTGTACGGGTGGGTGACCGGGTAGCGATCTGGGCGCCCAACTGCGCGGAATGGATGATCACCCAGTACGCCACCGCCAAGATCGGCGCGATCCTGGTGACCATCAACCCTGCGTACCGGACTTCGGAATTGGAATTCGTCCTCCGGCAGTCCGGCGTTTCCGTGCTGATCTCCGCGCGGGAATTCAAGACCAGCAATTACGCCGCGATGATCACCTCGGTGCGGGACCAACTCACCGGGCTGCGCCGGATCGTCTACATCGGCGGTGATTTCGACGAGCTGCTGGAATCTGGCGCCGTCATGGATCGCTCGCGTCTGGATTCGATCCAACTCGGACCCGACCAGCCGATCAACGTCCAGTACACCTCCGGAACCACCGGCTTCCCCAAGGGCGCCACTCTTTCGCACCACAACATCCTGAACAACGGGTATTTCGTCGGCGAAGGCTGCGACTACACCGAGCAGGACGTCATCTGCGTGCCGGTGCCGCTGTATCACTGCTTCGGCATGGTGATGGGTAACCTTGCCGCCACCACCCATGGGGCCTGCATCGTCTATCCGGCGCCGGGTTTCGACCCTGCGGCCACCCTGGCGGCGGTGCAGGAGTACCGATGCACGTCGCTCTACGGCGTCCCGACGATGTTCATCGCCGAACTGGCGCTGCCGAATGCCGGGGATTACGACCTGTCCAGCCTACGCACCGGCATCATGGCCGGATCACCGTGCCCGGTCGAGGTGATGAAGAAGGTGATCGCGGAATTCGGCATGACGCAGGTGACCATTTGTTACGGAATGACCGAGACGTCACCGGTGTCGACACAGACCGGTCTGCACGACACGTTGGAGCAGCGCACCGGAACGGTCGGCCGCACACATCCGCATCTGGAGTCGAAGGTGATCGACCCGGCAAACGGGCTGGCCGTGCCGCGCGGCGAACCCGGTGAGCTGTGCACCCGCGGCTACTCGGTGATGCTGGGATACTGGGGCCAGCCCGACAAGACGGCCGAGGTGATCGACGCGGCGCGCTGGATGCACACCGGCGACCTGGCCGTGATGGACGACGCGGGCTATCTCAACATCACCGGCCGGATCAAGGACCTGGTGATCCGGGGCGGTGAGAACGTCTATCCGCGCGAGGTCGAGGAGTTCCTCTACACCCACCCTGACGTCGTCGACGCGCAGGTGATCGGCGTGCCGGACACCCGCTACGGCGAGGAGCTGATGGCGTGGGTTCGCCTGCGCGACGGCGCTGAGCCGTTGACCGCGGCGGCGCTGCGGGAGTTCTGCGAGGGCCGGCTGGCGCACTTCAAGATCCCGCGCTACGTCCACGTGGTCGATGAGTTCCCGATGACGGTGACCGGCAAGGTCCGCAAGGTGCAGATGCGCGAGGAAGCGGTCGCCCTGCTCGCTCTGGAGCCGGCGGCGCCCACCGCCTGACGCCATCGGCCGGCTGCGGTCCGCCTGACGCGGATGGTCCCGCCGCCCTGGATGATCATCACTTCAGGCCCCTTTTGGTCGCGCCGCGACCAGGAATGGACTGAAACTGTGATCACCCGACTCCGGGCAGCGGTAGGTCGAGCGCCTCACGCGGATGCCCGCGACCCGGAGCAGCGGGGATCAGAGCCGGGCTGCGCGCGCCGCCCGGCGCGGGGAGTCGGCGGCCGAGCGCCGGCCCCGCAGGTACTGACGGCGCCGTTTGCGACGACGACGAAGCGCCGGAACCGCGCAGAGCAGCCCGACGAACGCCCCCGCAGTGTTGGCCGCGATGTCCTGCCAGGACGCCACCCGGTGGGGGAGCAGGACGAGCTGCACCAGCTCGATCAGGCTGGACGCCAGACCGGCGTAGAGCACGATCAGGTAGTTGCGCCGGTACAGGGCGAGCGCGCCCAGCAGGCCGATCGGCACGAACATCACCACGTTCGACAGGTTCTGCACCAGGTCGTAGTCGATCCACCTCGGCAGGCCGTGGAGATGCCCGTTGTCGAGATACATCCGCAGAGCGGTCTGCCCGTTCGGATCCGGCGGTCCCGGTAGGAAGACGATGACGGCGATGACCAACAGGATGACGCACAGCAGGACGCCGGCGAGGCGACGCGCACGGCTGTCGAGGCGGCCTGGATCCGCAGCGGTGGATGCGGTCGGGGTGGGGCCGTCAAGGTAGTCGGCGACGCGGGTGGAAGTCATCGACCACCATCGTAAACGGTGGGGGGACGGGCATATCGGACATTGCCCATGCGCGGCTGGGATCTGGCGTGGTCGAAATCACAGCCTT
>CAXSEW010000078.1:0-11611 GCA_964236185.1 uncultured Nakamurella sp.
ACGCACCGCACGCAGAGCCCGGCGAACCACTGTCGGTGGAGCAGGAAGACGATCTGTACCGGTACTACAACATCGGCACCGCCACGCAGACCACAGCCACCGAGTACACCGACAAGGGGGCGCCGGCCGCCGCTGTCACCGCCACCGCTCCGAAGGCAGCAGCCAAGGCGAAAGCGACCGCCAACGCCGACGGGTACTTGACCCGGTCGGAGGAGCAGCTCAAGGTCGGCACGCAGCGGGTGGAGGCCGGCCGGGCCCGGATGCGGAAGTTCGTGGTCACCGAGCAGCAGACGGTCACCGTCCCGGTGTCCCACGACGAGGCCCGCATCGTCCGGGAACCGTTGCAACCCGGCGATGCCGTCGATGGGGCGACCATCGGTGAGGACGTCATCGAGGTGACGTTGATGCAGGACAAGGTGCTCGTTGACAAGGAGGTCGTCGGCGTGGAAAAGGTCAAGCTGACCACCCAGACGGTCACCGAGCAGCAGCAGGTCACCGACCAGATCCGCAAGGAGCAGATCGAAGTCCTCGACGACACCACCATCGACTCCACGAAGCTGCCGAGAACCAAGCGCTGACGTCCGGAATACGGACCGGTTGTGGTCGACATCCGATCCGAGGTGCGGCCGAGACCCCAGATCGATGTGCTGCACTTCGAGTCTTCGCGGCCGGCTGTGCCGAGCGGCCCCCATTCACATACACCACCCGTAGGAGAGCCATGAGTACTCCCACCAACCCGGACCCGTCGAACTACGACGCCGCCAGGGAACGGTCCGCCACCAGCAACCGCACCGAAAACGTCGACCGCACCGAAAACGTCGACCGCGTCGACCGCGTCGACGACCTCGACCGCATCGGCACCGACCGCACCGAGGTGGAACCCGTCGAGGTCACTCGCACCACCCGGACCACGACCACACCCGACTTGCAAACTCCGGCCTCCGGTGCCCGCCCGTACGGCAACATCGCCGCGGATCTGGGCGTGGACCGGGAATCGGTGAGAGCCCGCGAGGAGGAACGCTTCGGCGGCCTCAAGATCGGCTCGGCGTTCTTCGGTTTCATGACCGCCGCCGGTATCGCAGTGCTGCTGCTCGCCCTGCTCAGCGCCGCCGGGGTGGTGCTGAGCCTGACCAGCCACACCAGCACCGCGAACCTGGCCGACCAGGCCGCCGCCGGCACCGGCACCGCGAAGACCATCGGCTTGGTCGGCGCGATCCTGCTGCTGGTGGTGCTGTTCCTCGCCTACTACTGCGGCGGCTACGTCGCCGGCCGGATGGCCCGTTTCAACGGCACCAAACAGGGCCTGGCCGTGTGGCTGTGGAGCATCCTGTTCGCCGGCATCATCGCCATCCTGGCCAAGGTCGCCGGCAGCAAGTACAACATCCTGTCCAACCTGAACCTGCCGCGGATCCCCGTCGGCGAAGGCACTGTGACCACCGCCGGCATCATCGCCATCGTCGCCGTCATTTTGGTCAGCCTCGGCGCGGCGCTGCTCGGCGGCAAGGCCGGTATGCATTTCCACCGCAAGGTCGATAAAGCCGGCCTCGTCGTCTGACGCCTCCACGACTGATCCTCCAAACCCCTTGTTCGCAGCTGATCGCGGTGACGCTGAACTCTCCGGCGATCAGCGCTGCTCGTTTATTCATCGCAGCGATTCACCATCTCGAGAAAAGGTTGTCATGACTACTGGCTCGACGCCGCCGCCCGCCGGCCTGCACGACTCCACGGGGCAGGCCTCCGGACGGGACTTCGTGGTCCGGTCCGAAGAACAGCTGCGTGTCCGAACCGATCAGCAGGTCGCTGGCTACGCCCGGTTGGAGAAGTTCACCGTCACCGAAACGAAGACGATCACGGTGGAGGTGACCCACGAAGAGGTTCGGCTCGTCCAGCGAGGCGTGGACGGCCCCCCGCCCGGCCAGCTCGACCCGGCCAACGCGACCGACTCCGACGGAAGCCGGTGGATGGTCCTGAGCCGCGAGGAGGTGGTGGTCAGCAAGCGGGTCGTGCCGGTCGAACGGGTTCGGCTGGACGTCTACCCCGTCGTCGAACAGCGGCAGATCACCGAACAGGTCCGCAAGGAACAGATCGACAGCAACCTCGATATCGATCCAGCACCAGCGCAGTACGACGACCCGCGCAGCTGACCGTCAGCCATTCATCTATCGAAAGGATTCATCCAGCGTGAACATCGACAAGAACTCCATCCTGGAAATGCTGCACAGCAACGGGCAGCACGACCAGGCCGACCAGGCCCAGCAGGAACTGCCGGACCAGGTCGACACCGATCAGCACGCCGGCCTGCTCGGCAAGTTCGGAATCAACCCCGCCGACCTGATCGCCAAGTTCACCGGCGGCGGCGCGGGCGGCGGTATGGGCGGCATGCTCGGCAAATTGCTCTGACCTGACACTTGCCGACTTCAGAGCCAGAGGCTCGGAAGTCATCCGTCTGCACCACACATCACTGCCGCCGGGGCAGCGGTGGACCAACCGGAAGGGAACCACAGCCATGGCTATGGGAGACAAGATCAAGCACGCCGCGGAAGAAGCGGCCGGCAAGGTCAAGGAAGGCGCCGGGAAGGTCAGCGGCAACGAGGACCTCGAGGCCCGCGGACAGGCTGACCAGGCCGGCGCGAACGTGAAGCAGGCCGGCGACAAAGTCAAGGACGCCGCAACCGACGTGCTGGGCAAGTAGCCGACATCGATCTCGGGCAGCTGACCGCTGCCCACGCCGCAGCCGAGGTGCAAACCTCGACGCGACCGAACGAACGCAGCATTCAACCTCGCGTTCCACCCGAACGCGAACGGGGCTCAGCAACAGCCCAACTCCGGGCTCACCGAACACGAAGGAATCAGCAATGACCAACGCACAGGCTCCCGAGTCCTACATGGGCAAGAACGCCCTCGACGCCCAGGGCAACAAGATCGGCTCCATCGGCCAGGTCTACGTCGACGACGAGACCGGCGTACCGGACTGGATCACCGTCAACACCGGCCTGTTCGGCACGAAGGAAAGCTTCGCCCCGCTCTACGGCTCGTCGGTCACCGGCGACGGAGTGGTGCTGCCGTTCGGCAAGGACGTGGTGAAGGGCTCCCCGGAGATCAAGGACGCCGCGCACCTGGACGCCGACGAGCAGGAAGCGCTCTACACCTACTACCAGCAGTACATGGGCGGCACCGCCCACGCCGGCACCGAAACCTCCGGCGTCGATACCGGCGCGGTCAGGACCGGCGGCAACGCCGACGGTTACATCACCCGCTCCGAGGAGCAGTTGCGCGTCGGCACCCAGCGGGTGGAAGCGGGCCGGGCGAAGTTGCGGAAGTTCGTCGTCACCGAGCAGCAGACCGTCACCGTCCCGGTGTCCCACGACGAGGTCCACATCGTGCGGGAACCGCTGCAGCCGGGCGACTCCCTCGACGGCGCGACCATCGGCGAGGACAGCCTCGAGGTGTCGCTCATGCAGGACGAGGTGCTGGTCGAGAAGGAGGTCGTCGGGGTCGAGAAGGTCAAGCTGGCGACGACGACGGTCACCGAGCAGCAGCAGGTCACCGACCAGGTCCGCAAGGAGCAGATCGAGGTCGACGGCGACACCGTCGGCACCCTGGATCCCAACGCCCGCAAGCGCTGACCAACGACCAGTCGGACAGCTTCGGAAAGGCATTCATCTCATGACCGGCAGCAGACAGTACGAGCCCACGGCTACGACCTCGGCGACGACCAATCCGTCGACCGAGCCGGTTTCGACCACGGAGGTGGCGAAGGGGCAGGCGTCGCAGGTGGCCGGCGGCGCCGCTGATGCGGCGCAGCACGTCGCCGGCGTGACCAAGGAACAGGCGGGGCAGGTCGCTGATGCGGCCGGTCAGCAGGTGAAGCAGCTCGCCGGGAAGGCGCAGTCCGAACTGTCCGACCAGGCCTCCGCGCAGCAGACCAAGTTGGCCGGCGGGCTGCATTCCGTCGGCGACCAACTGAAATCGATGGCCGGAAAGGCGGACCAGCAAGGAGTGGTCGCCGACCTGGCGCACCAGGCGGCGGAGAAGGTGCATCAGGTGGCCGGATGGCTGGAAGATCGGACACCGGCGGATCTGCTGACCGAGTTGAGGTCCTTCGCCCGCCGGCGGCCCGGTTCGTTCCTCGCGGCGGCTTTGGCCGCCGGCGCGGCTGCGGGCCGGATGACGCGTGGTCTGGCGGCCGATCCGGCAGCGCCGGCCAGCGGAGGTCACCCACCTGCGCCGGTGAAGCCCGTACCTGCGGCGGTCACCGGTGGGCCCGCGCCGCTGGCGCTGCCCGGTCGGCCCACCACCGCTAGTACCGACTTCGCCAGCGCCGACGCCGTCCGGCGCTGGACGACACCAAGGTCCGTTGATCAAGGGGATCTGCGATGAGTTCACCCATCGACGAGCCGGCCGGTTACGTCACCAATCCGGGCGGTCCGTACCCGCCGCCCTACCAGGCCAACAACACCTATGCACCGAACCCGGCGGCGGGATACCTGACACAGGAATACCCCACGCAGGGATACCAAGGGCTACCCGGGCAAGGTTCCCACGCGGTGCAGGCAGAGCCGCAGGAACGCTCCCTGGGTGACCTGGTCAGCAACATCACCGCCGACCTGTCGACGTTGATGCAGCAGGAAGTGGCCCTGGCGAAAGCGGAGGCGACGCAGTCGGCGAAACGCGCCGGGAAAGGCGCCGGGATGTTCGCCGGCGCCGGCCTGGCCGGCTACTTCGTGCTGCTGTTCCTGTCGATCGCGTTGTGGTGGGCGTTGGGTGTCCACACCGGCCACGCCTGGGCGGCGCTGATCGTGGCCGTGCTGTGGGCGATCGTGGCGGCGGTGCTGGCCGCGCGTGGCCGCAAGGAGCTGGCGCAGGTTCGCGGTTTGGACCGGACCGCCGAGACGCTCGGCAAGATCCCGAACGCCCTGCAGGGCAACGAAAGGCAGAACCGATGACGACCAGCAGCGACCCGGACGAGATCCGGGCGCAGATCGAAGCCACCCGCGCCGGGCTGAGCCGGGAAGTGAACGAGCTCGGCGACAAGGTCAACCCCGCCACCATTGTTCAACGGCAACGCGACAAAGTCGTCGATACCGTGAAGGGCAGCGTACTGGGGGTGAAGGACCACATCATGGGCTCCGCGGACGAGGTGAAATCGTCCACCGGCACTGCAGTGTCGACGGTGCAGGACGCCGTTGCAGGTGCGCCGGGGAAGGTCACTCGGCAGGCGAAGGGCAACCCGATGGCGGCCGGCCTGATCGCCTTCGGGGCTGGCCTGTTGGTGGCTGGGTTGATCCCGGCGTCGAAGAAGGAAGCGCAAGCCGCGTCGGCGTTGAAAGAACAGGCGCAGCCGCTGCTGGGGCACCTCACCTCCACGATGAAGGACGCGGCCGGTCATCTGCAGGAACCGGCGCAGCAGGCGTTGGAGTCGGTGAAGTCCACCGCTACCGGCGCGGTGACCGCGGTCAAGGACGAGGGCACCTCCGCCGCCGGGGACGTCAAGGCCCAGGCGCAGGACGCCAAGGACGCGGTGCAGAGCAAGGCATCCAGCTGACGGCACACGCTGGACAGTTGGACGACGAGGGCGGGACCTGCCGGCGCAGGCCCGCCCTCGGCGTTCCTGACGAGGATCGCGGAAGGGGGCCCGTGGGACAGCACGACAGCAGCGGCAACCCGCGCCGCCACGCCGCGTCGCGCGCGACGCCGCCGGGCCGGCCGGCCACCGACGTGCACCTCGACGGTGGTGCACCTGTTCTTTCGCTGCCCAGCCAACGCGGCACCCTCACCCGGCAGAAGGTGCTGACCGCCGCCATCGAGGTGATCGACACCGACGGCGCCCGGGAATTCAAGATGCGGCGGGTCGCCGAACGGTTCGGAGTAGAAACTATGGCGCTCTACCGTTACTTCCCCAGCCGGGAAGTCCTGCTGGACGGCGTCGTAGAACGGATGGTCGACGACCTCTACAACGACCCGCAGGTCGACCTGAACAGCGACAACTGGCAGGAATTCCTGTGCCGGGTCGCGCACGGCGTCCGCCGCACCGCCCTCGCCCACCCGCTGCTATTCCCACTGATCGCCACCCGTGGATCTACGGCGCCGTGGGTCTGGCCGCCGCTGCGGAGCCTGCGGTGGATGGAAGGATTCCTGGAAACCTTTCACCGCTGCGGATTCGACGGCGCCGCTTCCCTTCAGGCCTACCGCGAATTTTCCAGCTTCCTGCTTGGCCACCTTCTGCTGGAAACGTTCCCGCACGGCGCCGACACCACCTCGCTCGCGCCGACTTCGGGTAGTTCGCGGCCGTTCACCTTGGCCGCCGGTCATCCACGCCTGGAGTACCTGCGCAGCGAACTCACGGTCGATCACTCCACGGAAGATTTCCGGCAGTCGCTGGATCTGCTGATCGACCGGCTCGATCTGTTGGAGCGCCGCGTCGGCTGAACAACTGTTGTTGCCGTTGGTGTCCCTGTTCCGATGTACGTCCCACCCCACCGATGAAGGAGAAGTCCGAAGTCATGGCCGCGAAGTTCGAGATCCACCAAAACGCCAAACGCGAGGTCAGGTTCCGGTTGGAAGCCGGTAACGGTGAGATCGTCGCGACCGGGGAGTCCCATCCGAGCCCGGCCGGCGCGCATCAAGGCGTCGAGGCCGTCAAGCGTGCTGCGGCCGCCGCCGAGATCGAGCTCAAGTGACCACCGCCAACCCTCGAGTGAGATCCAGTCCTGCACGGGCAGGCCTCGCTGGGTCTACCGCCGGTCCCCGACGCCCGTCCAGCCTGAGCCGACGCACCAAGAGCAACGCAGAGACCGCGACGAGCGGCGATGACGTTCGGCGGTACGCGGCCGAATTCATCGGGACCGCACTCCTGGTTCTCGTCGGTGTCGGAGTCGCAGTCCTGGCTCCTGGCGCGGGACCGATCGGCGTCGCCCTTGCGTTCGGGCTGATCCTGACCGTGCTGGTGTTCGCAATCGGCCCGATATCGGGATGCCACCTCAACCCGGCAGTCACCCTCGGCATGCTGCTGGCCAAGCGGCTCCCCCCGCGTCGGGCGTTGCTGTACGTCGTCGCCCAAATAGCGGGCGGAATCGCCGGCACGGCGGTGGTCCTCACCGTGGCCAACAACCGGACCGGCTACCTCCAGAGCCGAGACGGCCTCGGCGCCAACGGATGGGGCGCCCACTCGTCCGGCGGATACGGCGCCGCCGCCGCCGCGATCGTGGAAGTGGTGCTCACCGCGGTCCTGGTATTCACGGTGCTGCGGGTGACAGCAGACTCCGACACCGCAAAGCTCGCCGGCCTCCCTATCGGGCTGGCGCTACTCGTCGCGCATCTACTCGCGGTGCCGATCGACGGCACGTCGGTCAACCCCGCACGCAGCATCGGACCGGCCCTGCTGCACGGCGGGGCCGCACTGTCGCAGCTGTGGCTGTTCATCATTGCCCCGCTCGCCGGCGCGGTCCTCGCCGTCGGAGCCCTCAAGCTCTTCACGCTCAAGTCGGACGACGCAGCTACGGATCGCGATCACGGGTCGCCGAACCCTGGCCGCGCCGCGCCCCACGCACCGGCCGCCAACCGCAAGGTTGTCACCGAGTCCACCGAGCACGCAGTCGCCGACGACAGCAGCGGACAACACCCGGCCAACGACTCTGCCCCACGACCACGCAAGCGGAAACCCCGCCGCAAACGACGATGAGCAGCAGCCAGCGCTTTGCGGAACCGTCACCCGATCGGCGACGACCAGCGAAAGTCCAGATGCGCAATAAGTTGCCAGGGCCTCGGTGCTTCAGAGGCGCACTTAACCGACATACCTCCGGCTGCCGACCCGGGCGGCGCAGCGCGTGAAATCCGTCCGACTGCGCATACCCAGCGCCCCCCTTGGTAGGCAACGGGGCGGTCCGATACCCGAGCAACTGCATCAGTGACATGACGCAATCTTCCACCATCGAGAGGACCGGGTTGACTTCGAGAGCACGGGATAAAGCGCATACTCTAATGCTGCCGATCGGCAAATCAGCTGCGCTGGCCCATCACAGGCGCTGTGACGGCTGCTGGATCCATTACGCCAGAGATCTGTGTGTGGCGATCAGCGGAAACAGCAGTCGGAGGCCCCATCCGGTGGGGTTTCATTGGCTGGTTCGGCAAGGGAAGTCTGTTCAGCTCGCTGCTCGGCTTGATACTGATCAGATGTCGTCGACCATCCCGTCGTGGTGCCGACATTCCAGCCGGGCACGGCGGCGGCGGATCTTGTCCTTCGCAACGGCTGCGTTGCTTCTGGTACTGAGCGGGTGCACCGGCGGTAGCTCGGCGGTTGTCACTAGCACCGACACGACGGTCCGCCGACCGGCTACGGCGGTAACGGCCGGCCCGGCCATGCCGGTCAGCACAACTACTGTGCCGTTGGTTGATAGCGCGCCATCCAATTCATCAGCGGTGCACTCAGCGACGTCCGGGCCGGCGGCGATAGGGCCGCCGCGGCGCCCGACGGTGAAGGCGCCCGGCGCCCCTACTGTGGTGGTCGATGCCGCCACCCCGGCTGGCATTGCCGCCGCGGTGAGCCGCGCGCTGTTCGACCGGTCATCGGTGGTGGTGGTCGCCGCCGCCGGGGACCCCGCGGCCGTCAATACCGCCGAAGCCCAGTCGGCCCGCCTCGGCGTGCCGTTGCTGCTGATCGACGGCCCCGGACAGCCGCCGGTTACTTCGAACGCGAACCAGGTAGCCGCCTCCGCGCCATCGACGTCGCCGCGTGCGGTGTCTACGGACCTGGAAGTGCTCGGCGAAATCGGCCGCTTGCATGCCCGAACCGTGCTGGCCGTCGGGACAGGCGTGGCCGGCCGCACCGCCGGCCAACCCGGGGTGTCGGTCGTTTCGGATCCGGCTCGGCTTCCCGAACTCCCAGCCGCGCCGCCACCCGCCCCGGTCGCGGTCTTGGTGCCCGCCGGAGCTGAAACTCCCGCGACGCGGGCCGCGGCAGCGTCGGCGAAGGCCGCGGGCGCCCACCTCATCCCGGTCACCGGCTGGGATCTGCGGGCCGACCCGGCGGCCATCACCGCGTTGGCTGCGCTGCGGCCGGACCGGGTCGTCGCCGTCGGCGGCCGGTTCGGCCCGCTCGCCGAGCTCAACAACCGCGTCGCCTCGGCGATCACCGGCGCTCAGCTGCCCGGCGGTGGTCAGGTGCTGTTCCCCGGTCACCGCCTGGTCGCGCTCTACGGCGACCCGCACGTCGCCGGTTTGGGCGCCCTAGGTCAACAGGACCTCCCGGCCAGCATCGCCCGGGTCAAGAAGATCGCCGCCCCCTACCAGCGGCTCAGCGCCGTGCCGGTCGTTCCCACCTTCGAGATCATCGCCACCGTGGCGGACAAGTCCGCCGGCAAGGACGGCAACTATTCCGCAGAAACGCTCAGCGCCGACCTGTACCAGTGGGTCAAGGCGGCCGCGGCGGCCGGCGTTTATGTGGTGCTCGACCTGCAACCAGGCCGCTCCGACTTCCTCACCCAGGCCAAGCTCTACACCGACCTGCTGCGGCTGCCCGGGGTCGGGCTCGCCCTTGACCCGGAATGGCGGCTGGACGCCGACCAGGTGCCGCTGGAACAGATCGGCGGTGTCGACGCGCAGGAAATCAATTCCGTCATCACCTGGCTCGCGGACATGACCGAAGCCGAGCACCTACCGCAAAAGCTGCTGATCCTGCACCAGTTCAAGCTTTCCATGATCCGATCCGAACACACCCTCGACCTGACTCGTCAGCAGGTGTCGGTACTGATCCAGATGGACGGGCAAGGCGCACCCGAGTTGAAAGACGAAACCTGGGCCGCCGTCACCGGCGCCGCACCACCGGGAATCCCCTTCGGCTGGAAAAATTTCTACCGCAACGACACACCTACCGCCACCCCCGAACAGACCATGAACAAAAAGCCCACCCCGCTGCTGATCTCCTACGAATAAACACGCCGCGGGTGAGCGCTGCCGCCACAGACCCTTCTCCTACGCAAGGCCTTTTCTCACGTGAGGCGTCGCCGCGGCGCTGTCCGTCAAGTCAAGCGATTGCGCCGTAAGGCCCTGTTTGTCCGAGTGGAGGGGAGAGACGGCCACGGTTTGCCTGTCGTAGCTGGTTGAAGAAGCTGATGGCAGGCTGGTCCGGTGGTGCCGGGAACGATGGGAACAGCCCTGACAAAGCCGGGACGTGTCAGCACCGCCAGATGGTTCAGGTCCGGCGAACGGTCGCCGAGCAGCAGCTGCACCCGCCCCTCGAGGACGAAGAAGCAGTCGTGCCCAGGGTGCACCCGGGGGGTCTCCAGCGGGGCGGGTTCCAGGCGGAGCTTCATCGCCGAGTGCTGCTGGTCGGGCGGGTGGGCAGCCAGCTGGTCCGACCGTTCGCGCGGCTCGGGGCCAGGCGCAGGACCACGTCGCCTTCGTCGCTCGAGTCGAGCAGTGCGTTCACGTCGACCTGTCAACCGCGGGCCAGTGGCACGGCTGAGCGCTGCCGCTACGGGCCCGTTCCCCGCAGTCCTGTTCTCTCCAGGACTGTCGGTTGCGACATTGTTCTGTGGCCGAACGAGACGGTAGTGAATCAGGTGCTGCTTGGAGAAAGATATTTCCTTGCCGCGAGCGCTGCTGGCGGTTACGATAAGATTAAAGCGCGCGGAGAGAAATTGCTGACCTAAATCTTTGGTCTGGGCGGCCATCTTGTCCGCCTCCGGCTTTCCAGAGGATCGACAAACCGATCCTTTCCATGATTAAGCCGAGGCGCACATGAGAACGGATTGTTGCTCTCAGACCGAAAGACCTTACGAACGAACTCCCGTTTTCTGGTACCAACTGGCGGGATGAACATTTAGGATCTAGTTCACGGAGTTCGGGAAACGCCGGTGATGGGAAACCGTACTTGCGTGGGGCCTCGATGTTCATGTGGAGGACGGCTCGGGTGAGATGCGGACGTTGCGGATCTCACCAAAGACACCGGAGATCGCGAAGTGGGGCTTGCCCATGCAGGTCCGTGTCGCGTTGGTGGCCAGGGTCAGTCGAAGGACTTGACGAGATCGCCCGCCAAATCCACGCCTCGGCGCGGCTCATCGGTGGTGGTTCAGGCCGACCTCGGCGCGAGTACGTCGCCGATGAGGATCCGCTCCTGCTCCGACAGATGCTGCGGAGAGGTCACCCTCGCCTCGGCGTGGATCGGCGGGTGATAGTGGGCCTTGCCGGTGTGGGTCGACCATGCTGCGGCCCTTGCTCCACCGCGCCCCGGTGGCGGTGTGGACCCCGCCCTGCAGACACGCCTGATTGTTGGGCAGTACCTCGGCCATCAGCCGACGGTATTGCTCCCTCTCCACCGTCAGCGGTGCGCCGAGCCAGGACTGCGGACGATTCTTCGGTACCGACATCGGAACTGCAGCAGGTCAGGTGTTGCGACGATCGCTGGAACCCGCCTCTCGGATAATCTGGCGATCACACGACTGAGGCGATGAACTCACCGTGAATCCACCGGTGTTACGGGAGGACCATGATGAACTGAGTCGAGTTGCAGCGATGCCCTCCCGGGGGGGGGGGGGGGCCTTAGGGGGAGATGATCAGAATTGGGTACGGGTTGTGGTGAAGTCGGCGCCAGCGTCCCCCGAGCAGCGGTTGA
>CAXSEW010000079.1:0-11454 GCA_964236185.1 uncultured Nakamurella sp.
CTGCGCTTGCGGCTGCGGTCCGACTCCGCCGCGGGCCGGGGCACTGGGCGGCGCTTCGGCGGCGCTGTACTGGCTCTCGGCATCCTCGGCCTGCTGCCGCTCCTCGATGCGCTTCTTCATCCGGCCGAGTCCCGGCAGGCCCGACAGCATCTCGTTCAGCTGCTTGGAGCTGTCGAGCAGGTCGCGCAGGTCCGGAGCGACGGTTCCGAGCGTGTCCAGCACCGGGAGGATGTCGGTCCGCAACTTCTCGGACAGCTCGGGCAGCGTGTCGATCAGTTTCACGACGGCGTCCACCTCGTCCGGGCTGGTGGTGTCGGCGATCCGCGCCACCATCGGCTCCACCTTGTCGAGCACCGGCAGGAAGCGGTCGACCATCGGCGTCAGCTCGCCGACGAGCTTCTCGGCGGTGCCGACCAGGCCTTCTGCCCGGACCGCGATCCGCTCGGTGCGGTCGACCACCCCGGACGCCCGCTGGTTGGTCGCCGCGATCGCCGTGATCAGACCGTCCACCCGGACCATCACCTGCTCGACCTCGCCGACGATGCTCACCAGCCGGGGCACCAGGGCGATGGCACGCTCGGCCGCCTCCACTCCCTGTCCGGCCAGTTTGACGACATCGTTCGGTCCAGGGAGTCGCATCGAACTACCTCTGCTTCATCGTTGGCTTTCTTGCGCGTCCGGCCGACTCTACGACGAGATGCAGCCCGCTGCCCGCCGGTCGCCGGTCGCCGGACCGCGGCCGGCAGCCGAGTCACCGATGCCAGGATCTACCGTTGTCCGCCCGGGTGATTCCCGATCGAAGGGGTGATGTCCTTCACCGTGCTGGTTCCCTCAGCAGGTACCGGCGCTGGTTATGCTCGGGGCAGCTAGACAGCGCTCGGGTCAGCTCGAGACCGTCAGCGTCTCCGGCCCGCTGGCCGTCAACCCTCTTGCGCCAGCGGGTGCCCAGTTCGTCGAGCTGGCCCGGCTCGACCGGCTGCGGCTCGTCCCCGGGCCCACCCGGCATGGGAAGGACAGCTCGCAGTGGCACCTGCCCCGCCCGCGCCCCCCGCGACGTTCACGCTGCGCGGTGTCCACCTGATGAACGCCGACGGTGAGTTCGACCGGTCCACCGATGTCGCCGTGTCCGGCGGTTCCATCTCGGCGATCGGCCCCGGCCTCCCGCTCGACGCCACTGCGCCGGACGTCGACCTGGCCGGCGTCTGGGTGATGCCGGGCATCGTCGACACCCACCTGCACGCGGTCACCCACAGCTTCGACGGTTGGGAGCAGCTGTCCACGCCCTACAGCTACCGGATCGCCGAGACGCTGTCCGCACTGCGGCGCACGCTGCGGGCCGGCGTCACGCTGGTGCGCGATGCGGGCGGGCTGGATGCCGGTCTGCGCGATGCAGTCGCCGCCGGCCTGTCGCCGGGACCGGAGCTGCAGGTCAGCGTGGTCCCGCTGAACCGCACCGGCGGTCACGGTGACGGATTCCTACCGGGTACCGGATGGGAGCTGCCCACCGACGGCATGCTGCCGGCGTATCCGGGTCGGCCGCCGCACGTCGCGGACGGGCCGGACGAGGTCCGGCGGGTGGTGCGGACCATTCTGCGCAGCGGCGCCGACTGGCTCAAGATCATGGCAACCGGCGGGGTGCTGTCGGCCGGTAGCGGCTCCTTCCCGATCGAGTTCACCCCCGAAGAGCTCGGTACGGCGGTGAGCGAAGCAACGATGCGCGGCATCCCGGTGATGGTGCACGCGCTCGGCGGCGACGCCATCGCGGTCGCGCTCCGCGCCGGGGCCCGGTCCATCGAGCACGGCATCGGTCTCACCGAGTCCGATGCCGCCCTGATGGCCGACCGCGGCGCAACGTTGGTGCCCACGCTCGGCATCTATGCCTACCTCGCCGACCAGGCGAAGATCCCCGGCGCCCTGCCGGAGGTCGCCCGGTCGAGGGCACAGAGCGCCGGCGCCCGGCTCGGTGAGGCGGTCCGCATCGCCCGGGCAGCCGGGGTGCCGATCGCACTCGGCACCGACTTCGCCCACCGGGACATGCACGGGCGCAATCTGTCCGAAATCACCCACCTGGTGCGCGCCGGGTTGACGCTGCCGGCGGCGCTGCTCGCCGCCACCGCCACCGGAGCCGACCTCTGCGGGGTCGGATCGGTCACCGGCCGGTTGCTACCGGGCTACCGGTTCGATGCCGTTCTGATGGACGCCGAACCCACCGCCGACACCTTCCTCGACCCCGACGTCGTCACCGGCGTGCTGCAGGCCGGACGCGTCGTCCGCGCCCACCCGCGATGGCCACCGTCCGCACCGCCGACACCCGCCGCCGGGGCGCCCCGGGTCCGGGCGGCCACCACTTCGCACCCTCTCCTGCCGACACCCGCCGGCTGACTACCAGAAGGTTGACCATCATGTCCGACATCTCCCGCCGTTCAGTTCTGCGCTTCGGGGTGGGCAGCGCAGGTCTGCTGATCCTCGGGCCGCTGGCTGCCGCCTGCTCCACTCCGAGTACGACCATCAGCCAGTCCTCCACCAGCGCAGCCACCGCCAGCACCGCGGCCACCGCCAGCACCGCCGGCGCCTCGACGGCCGCCAGCGGTGTGTTACCGGGCGGGACCAGCTCCAGCGCAACGGCTTCCACCGGTAGCGGCACGCTGAAGTACGCGCGCACCACCGGGCCGACCAATCTGGACCCGGCTTCCGTGATCGTCGCCGGCGACGTCTACACCCTCGACCAGATCTTCGAGCCGCTCTACATCACGGACGTCAAGGGTGCTTTGCAGCCGCACCTGGCGACCGGTCACACCGTCTCGGCAGACGGCAAGACGTACACCTTCGCCCTCCGGGAAGGCGTCAAGTTCTCCGACAATTCGGCGATGACCTCGGCGGACGTGGCCTTCTCGCTGCTGCGCAACCGGGACAACAAGGGCCCGTTGAGCTTCCTCAACGGCGTCATCACCGGGGTCACCGCGCCGACCCCCGCACAGGTGGTGGTGAAGCTGAAACAGCCGTGGGCACCGCTGATCTCGGACATCTCCGCCTTTGCGAACGCCATCGTGCCGAACAAGCTGCAGGGCAAGACCGCGGCGCAGTTCTTCGCAGCTCCGATCGGAACCGGTCCGTTCGTCGTCACCTCGTGGACGAAGGGCGGCACGGTGGTGCTCGGCCGTAACAAGTACTACTGGAAGCCGGGACTGCCGTATCTGCAGTCGGTCGAACTGAGCATCGTCAGCGATGACAACCAGCTGGTGCAGCAGTTGCAGGGCGGCCAGGTCGACGTCATCGACTCGGTGCCGCAGGCCAACGTCCAGGACATCAAGGGCAACTCCCAGCTCGCGCTGATCAACGCGCCGCAGTGGTCGGTGGACCTGCTGTTCTTCAACGAGAAAGTGGCGAAGTTCGCCGATCGTCATGTGCGGCGGGCCATCTCGCACCTGGTGAACCGCAGGACGATCGCCCAGGCGGCCACCTTCGGCACCGCGCAACCCGCCGACTCCTTCTTCCCGCCGAGCCTGCAGTACTACGACGGCTCGATCAAGGTGCCCGGCTACGACGTCGCTGCCGCGAAAGCCGAGATGGCGCAGTCGAAGTTCGCCACCGGGTTCAGCACGGAACTGCTGATCCCGGCGTCCAACCAGTCGTGGAACCAGATGGCGCAGATCCTGCAGGAGGCGCTCAAGTCCATCAACATCACCGTCAAGCTACGTTCCATCGAGACCGCAGCCTACAAGGCCGCTTTCGCGAAGTTCGACTACGAGATGATGATCAACAACGCGATCAACGACATCAGTGACCCGGACGAGATGGCCTCGTTCCAGATCGACGACGTGAACGGTGGGTCGACCTCTTTCTGGACCGGCTACCACAATCCGGCGGCGATCGCCCTGGTCGGCCAGGCGGAGGCGGAGTTGGACGACGCCAAACGCAAGGCGCTCTACGCCCAGATCCAGCAGACGGTCGCCGACGACGCGCCCTACGTGCCGCTGGTGTACCCGCCGGCACTCAAGGCGACCAGCGCCAAGGTGACCGGATTCGAGGTCAATCCGGCCGGCGCCGTCCGACTGGAGAACGTCAGGCTCTCATGACGCCTACCCCGACGTCCGGTGCCGTGCCCGGGGTCGCACCCGTGGCGCTTCGACGCCGGGGACGTGGCGGGGGCGCGTGGTCCTACGTCGTGCAGCGGGTGCTGCAGGCTGTCGGTGTGGTAGCCGGAGTGGTGGTGGTGACGTTCCTGCTGCTGCACCTGATCCCGGGTGACCCGGCCCAGTCCATGCTCGGCAACCGGGCGACACCGCAGGCGGTGGCCGCATTGCGTCAGCAGTGGGGGCTGGACCGGCCGCTGTGGGCTCAGTTCGGTACGTTCATCTCCAGACTGTTCACCAAGGGCGACACCGGCAATTCGCTGTTCTACCAGGTGCCGTCGCGGCAGCTGATCTTCCCGCGGATCGGCGTGACGCTGGAACTGGTCGTCCTGGCCGGGTTGCTGTGCGCCGGAATCACCGTGCCCTTGGCGCTCTGGGCGGCCATCCGCAAGGACCGCTGGGTCGACCAGGTCATCCGCATCATCCCGTCCGTCGGAGCCGGATTGCCGGCACTGTGGGTGGGGCTGCTGCTGATCGTGGCGTTCGGTGTCCACCTGCGCTGGTTCCCGGTCGGCGGCGCCGGTCCCGGACCGTGGCTGACCTTCCGCGGGTTGGTGCTCCCAGCGTTCACGGCGGCCATCGCCATCGTCCCGGTGCTGATCCGGAGCTTGCGTGCCGGCATGCTCGAGGTGCTGGAGTCGGACTACATCGCGGCGGCGCGGGCCAAATCGCTCAGCGAGCCCAGGGTGCTGCTGGCGCACGTGGCCCGCAATGCGGCCGTCCCGACGCTGACCCTGCTGGGACTCAACCTCGCCTATCTGGCCGGCGGAACCGTGGTGATAGAAAGGGTTTTCGCTATCGACGGGCTCGGCAACCTAATGTTCGACTCGATCAGCAACCGCGATTTCCCGGTGGTGCAGGGCGTTGCGCTGTTCTTCGGGATCGTCGTGGTCGGGGTGAACCTGCTGACCGACCTGCTGTCCGGCGCCGTCGACCCGCGGCTGCGCCGATCGGGATCACCATGACAGCGGCTTCCGGGTCGGCGCTGTCCCAGGAACCCCAGGCTGCAGCACGTTTCTCGCGGCGGGACCCGTTGGCTCGGCGACTGCGGCGCAGCACTCCGTTCGTCGCCGGCGCCGGACTGACCGGGTTGCTCCTGATGTTGTTCCTGTTCGGCCCGTGGTGGCTGCCGAGCACCACGGCCCAGGACCCCGACGCCTTTCTCGCCGGACCGAGCGCCCACCACCTGCTCGGCACCGACCAGCTCGGCCGGGACCTGTTGGCCCGGTTGGTGTCCGCCGGACGGACCGATCTGCGCATCGCCGTCGTCGCGCTGCTGTTCCCTGCCGTGCTCGGCGTGCTGATCGGCACGCTGGCCGGCTATCTCGGCGGTTGGTTCGACACGGTGGTGCAGCGCCTGGTCGACATCGTGGTCGCCTTCCCGTTCTACGTGCTGATCATCGCGCTGGTCTTCGTGGTCGGGCCGGGTGAGAGCGGCATCTACACGGCCCTGGCGCTGGTCGGCTGGGTCAGCTACGCGCGCATCACCCGCAACGCCACCGCCGTCACCGCCTCGCAGGACTGGGTGGTGGCGGCCCGACAGGGAGGCCTGTCCACGCCCCGGGTGCTGCTGCGACACGTGTTGCCGCACACCGCAACCCAGGCGGTGGTGCTGTTCGCTTCCGACATCGTGGTGGTGATCGTCGCCGTGATCACGCTGGGCTACCTGGGCCTGGGCATCGCCCCGCCGACGCCGGACTGGGGCACGATGATCTACGAAACCCGGTCGTTCATCACCAGTAAATGGTGGCTGCCGGCCCTACCGGGGTGTGCGGTCGTCCTGACCGGACTGGGTTTCAGCCTGCTCGGCGACGGCATCGCCGATGTCTGGCGGGTACGGCGATGACCGCGGGCGCGCCGGAAGCGGTCGGTCCGGTGGATTCGGCGGTCACTGCGGCCTCGCCGCTGGCGCTGCGGCTCACCGATCTGACCGTGTCGTTCCCGTCCGGGCGGGGCAGGACACAGGTGGTCCGGTCGGTCGACCTCGAGGTTGCGGCCGGCAGCACGCTCGGCATCGTCGGCGAGTCCGGCAGCGGCAAGAGCGTCACCCTGCGGGCGCTGATGGGCCTGCTGCCCGCGACCGCCACCGTCGAATCCGGCACACTGCAACTGGGCGGTACCGCGGTGCCGCTCGTCGGCCGAGGTGTGCGGGCCGCCCGGCGCCGCCGGGTCGCCATGGTCTTCCAGGACCCGCTGGCCGCCCTCGACCCGGTGATGACCGTCGGCGCCCAGATCGCCGAGGTTCCGCGGCGGGTGTTCGGCGAAAGCAGACGCGCTGCCAGAGATTCGGCGCTGCGGTTGCTGGAGTCGGTCCGGCTGCCGAACCCCGCCCGGGCCGCTGCCGCCTATCCGCACCAGCTGTCCGGCGGGCAGCGGCAGCGCACCGTCATCGCGATGGCGTTGGCGTGCCGCCCCGAGATCCTGCTGTGCGACGAGCCGACGACCGCGCTGGACGTCACCATCCAGGCCGAGATCCTTGATCTGCTGCAGGAGCTTCGGGAGCAGTCCGGGTTGTCCATGGTGTTCGTCAGCCACGACCTCGCGGTGGTGTCCGCCATGGCCGCTCGCATCCTGGTGCTGCGCGACGGCGGAGTGGTCGAGGCCGGCACCACCGCGCAGGTGATCGACGAGCCGCGCCGGCCCTACACCCGCGCGCTACTGGACGCGGTGCTGGATCTCCCGGTGCCGCCGTCGGATCCGGCCCCGGCGGTTGACCGGAGCGAAGACCCGGTGCTAATGCGCGCCACCGGGATCACCGCCGGTTACCGCACCCAGGACGCCACCACGACGGCGCTCGATGATGTGGCCCTGATCGTGCGGTTCCGCCACATCCACGGCATCGTCGGCGAATCCGGCTCGGGCAAGACGACCCTGGCCAAGGTGCTGACCGGCCAGCTGCGGCCGCATGCCGGGCGTGTCGAACTCGACTCGAAGCTGTTGCCGGACAGGAGGACGCGCGACCAGTTGAGTGCCATCCAGATGATCTACCAGGATCCGTACTCCTCGCTCGACCCGCGGATGACGATCCGCCAGACGCTGTCCGAGCTGCTCCGGCTGGTGCGCGGACTGCCGCGCCGGCAGGTCGAGAGCCGGTGCGTCGAGCTGCTGGCCCAGGTGTCGCTGCCGGCGTCCGCGCTCGACGGGTACCCGGGTCAATTCTCCGGCGGGCAGCGGCAACGCATCGCCATCGCCCGGGCGCTCGCCGTGGAGCCGCGCGTGCTGGTGGCCGACGAACCGACCTCGGCGCTGGACGTGACCATTGCGGCCCAGGTGCTGGACCTGCTCCGGCAGCTGCGCGACGACCTGGACCTGACGCTGGTGATCATCTCGCACAACCTCGCCGTCATCCGGCACCTGTGCGACGACGTCTCGGTGATGGTGGACGGGCACGTCGTCGAGACCGGCCCGGCCGCTGCCGTTCTCGATCACCCGGCGTCGGAGTACACCCGTGCGCTGGTCGCCGCGGTCCCCCGGATGAGAGGCCGGAGATGACTACCGTCGAGCGGCGCGTGCCGGAGACAGATCTGCTGGACCGGCCGCTCGTCGGCGCCGCAGACGTGGTCGCTGCCGAGGACGGCCTCGCCGAGCTGCTGGGGTTCGCCGGCGACGTGGTGCTGCTGCAGGCCGAAGCCATCGTCGCCTTGGAAAGTACCGCCCGCGGCCTCGGGCGGCCCGGTCTCACCGCGCTGAACGTGACGACCGGCCCCTACGGCGCACTGTTCGGGCGATGGCTGGCGGCGGCCGGGGCGGACGTCACCGACCTGGCCGTGCCGTTCTCCCGGACCGTCACCGCCGTGGAGGTCGAGCAGGCGTTGACCTCACGCCACTTCGACCTGGTCGCCGTGGTGCATGCCGAGGCCGCCACCGGTGGCGCGAATCCGCTGACGGACATCGCCGCCCTGGTGGCGCGTTCCGGCGCGCTGCTGGTGGTGGACGCGGTCGCCTCGATCGGTGCGCATCCGGTCGACCCGACCGGCTGGGCCGCCGACGTGGTGGCGATCGGGCCGCAGAAGGCGTTGGCCGGACCGGCCGGCGTGTCCGCGCTGGCCGTCAGTCCGCGTGCCTGGGATGCTATGCGCCGCAACCCGTTGGCGCCCAGAGAGTCGATCCTGTCGCTGCTGGACCTGAAGGACGGCTGGGTCGACGAACGCCGCAGGGTGGTCCCGGGCACACCGTCCTCCCTGGAGACGGCGGCGCTGAACCAGGCACTTGCGCGGGTACGCGGGGAAGGGCTCGACGCGGTGATCGGCCGGCACCGGAGCGCAGCGGCGGCGACCCGAGCGGCGCTCCGCGCGCTGGACCTGCAGCCGTGGATCGCCGACGACCGCGCAGCCGCCGGGGTGGTCACCACCATGGCCGTCCCCGCCGGGATCGACCTGCTCGCGGCAGCGCGGACCGCCGGCGCCCGGATGTTGACCGCTGCGCCGGGATCCCTGGCCGGTACCACGCTGCGGGTCAACCACACCGGACGGGCGGCCGAGCTGACGGCGGTGCTGCGCGAGGTCGAGGCGCTGGCAGTCGCAGTGGGCCGGCCCGGATCGGCCGCGGTCGGCGCCGCCGAGCGTGCCTGGCAGGAAGCAGGCGGTCCGCGGGTCCGCTGACGACGGCACCGGGAGGCCCCGACCGGCGGCTTACCATCGACGGGTGTCGACGCCCACTGCGGTCCAGCCGCCGGGGCGGGAAGACGGTGGACCGTATCCGAACGGCGCCGTCGCGGCCGAGGCGGCATCAAGCCGATCGACCGTGCACGGGGATCGCACCTTCCGTCCCGACATCCAGGGTCTGCGCGCTGTCGCGGTGCTGCTGGTGGTGCTGTACCACTGCGGCGTCCCCGGCATCCGCGGCGGTTATGTGGGCGTCGATGTCTTCTTCGTCATCTCCGGATTTCTCATCACCCGCCACCTGCTGCAGGAGTACGCGCGCACCGGTTCGCTGTCGCTGACCGGCTTCTACGCCCGCCGGATCAAGCGGCTGCTCCCCTCCGCGCTCGTCGTGGTGGCGGCCACGATCCTGCTCACCCGGTTCTGGGGGCCGCCGCTGCAGGCGGTGCCCGTGGCCCGGGACGGCTTGTTCAGCACGTTCTACCTGATGAACTACCGGCTGGCCGCGCTCGGTGTCGACTACCAGCACGCAGGCGGCCCGGTGTCCCCGCTACAGCACTACTGGTCGCTGGCCGTCGAAGAACAGTTCTACATCTGTTGGCCGTTGCTGGTCCTGCTGGTGGCGTGGCTGGCGCGACGGCACTGGGCACCGGCGATCGTCGCGCTGACCATCACGCTGGTGGCCGGCTCGCTGGTCACCTCGGTCGTCCTCACCGCCGGTAACGCGCCGCTGGCCTACTTCGCGCTGCAGACCCGGGCGTGGGAACTGGGCGTCGGCGGGATGATCGCCGCCGGCGTGCCGGTACTGGTGCGCCTGCTGCAGCGCCCCGCGGTTGCCCGCTGGGCCGGTCCGCTCGGGTGGGCGGGCCTGGCGCTGATCGCCGGGTCGGGCGTGGTGTTCACCGCCGCGACGCCGTTCCCAGGAACCGCCGCCGCGGTCCCGGTGGCCGGAGCCGCCCTGGTGCTGGTGTCCGGATTGGTGCGGCCGAGCAGCCCCGAGCGGTTGCTCGGGTCAGCGGTTCCGACGGTGGTGGGTCGGGTGTCCTACGGCTGGTACTTGTGGCACTGGCCCCTGCTGGTGTTGGGCCCGTCCGCGCTCGGTCGGTCCATCAACTGGGTCGGCAGCTTGGCCGTGGCCGGCGTCGCCTTCGGGCTGGCCGTTATCACCAACGTTTTCATCGAGCAGGTCGCGGCACGCGGCCGCCGGGGACGGCGCCACTGGTTCGTCCTCGGCGCTGCCCTGTCCGCTGCCGTCACCGCGGTCGCCGCGCTGGTGATCGCGGCGCCGCCGGCTCCGCTGGCCGACAGCGGCCCGGCGCCGGTGCTGGATCTCGCCTCGGTGGACGCGGCGCAGCTGTCCGGTCTGCTCGAAGCGGCGTACCGGTCCCCCGCCGTCCCCACGAACTTGATGCCCTCCCTGTCAGCGGCGGTCGACGACGTGCCGCCGACCACGGCCGACGGTTGCAACGCGGCGTTCCTGACGGTCGTCGCCCCACCCTGTGTCTTCGGCGACCCGGACGGCAACCGGACAGTCGTACTGTTCGGCGATTCCCACGCTGAGCAGTGGTTCGGCGCGGTGCAGAAGATCGCCGTGTCGCATGGGTGGCGGCTCATCTCCTGGACCAAGGCCGCGTGTCCGCTCGCCGACGTCCTGCTGTACAGCGACCAGCTGCACCGGCCGTTCACCGAGTGCCCGGCCTGGCGCAGCGGCACGCTGCAACGAATCGCCGCGCTGCACCCGGATCTGGTGATCGCCAGCGGTAGCGACACGCTGCCGGGACCGGCCTACGACAACGCCCAATGGGCCGCTCGGACGGCCGACACGGCAGCTGCGCTGCAGCGCGCCGCCGCTCGGGTCGTGTACCTCGCCGACGTCCCGGCACCCACCGGCAATGTGCCGGTGTGCCTGGCCGGCAATGTCGGATCGCCGGAGCGGTGCCAGTTCAGCCTGACGCCCACATCCGTCACAGTGAGTTCCGGTTCTCAACCATCGGGACGGCGGGCTGCGGTGAGCGCCGCGCTCCGGCGCCTCGGGGTGCCGGTGGTCGACCCGACGCCCTGGCTATGTGCGAAGTCAGGATGTCCGGTCGTGCTGTCCGACACGCTGATCTACCGGGACGCCACCCATCTCACCCAGTACTACAGCCGGGCGCTGGCGCCGGAGCTGTTCGCGGCGCTGAACAGGTCGGTGCCCTGGGTGCGGACCTGACGCTCAGCCGTATCGGTGGTTCTTCTCGGGGTGACCGGCCGGGCGCCGGCAATTGCGATTGTTCATGCTGCGATGACCGCACAGTGCTTCTTCGGCGGCCGGGGCGTCGTCGGCAACAGGTGGCAGCTCGTCGTGCGGACCCAGCGCGGCAGCGGCGGTCGACGGGGCCCCCTGCGGCCCCGGCGTGCTTGGATCAAGCACTGCTGACCCCTCGACCTCCAGAAAATCGACCGCGGCGGGTCGCCGGGCCGGTTCGGCGCGCGGGAGCGGCGCGGCCGGGCGGGCCGCTGCCGCGTATCTGGCCGCGCGCATGGCCTGCATGGCACTGACTTTGCTCATCGGATCACAGTAGGCGGTGCGCCCGACATCGCCCCGCCCGGACCTACTTCGTCTTTACGCCCGGCAGGCGACCTGCGCGGCGATCGCAGATCGATCCCGCCGGTGCGGGACGCACCGCTGGCCCGGCCCCGGACAGCCACCCGACGAATCCGAGCACGACTGCCTGCCACTC
>CAXSEW010000080.1:0-11435 GCA_964236185.1 uncultured Nakamurella sp.
ATGCCGAACGACGGAGGCCGTTTGACGTCGTTCGGCTGCGGCGGACTTGGTGGTGTCCACCCCGCCGGCGTAGGCCGGTGCATCCACCGGGACCCAGCGGGCGGCCAGGATGGAAAACAGCGGGCCACAGATGACGACGGTCGGAATCGCCACGATGATGCCGAAAAAGAGCGTGGTGCCCAGGCTCGCGTTCAGCGCGGCGATCGCGATCAGCGGGCCGGGGTGCGGCGGGATCAGCCCATGCAGCACGGACAATCCGGCCAGCGCCGGAATGGCGACCCGCATCAGCCGCAGGTTCGACTTGGTCGCGACCAGCACGATGACCGGCAACAGCAGCACCAGACCGATCTCGAAGAACATCGGCAGCCCGATGATCATCGCCACCAGCGCCATCGCCCACGGAATCGCCGCGGGCGACGAGCGGTCGATCAGGGTGGACACGATCCGGTCGGCGCCACCGGAGTCCGCGAGTAGTTTGCCCAGCATCGCGCCGAGAGCGATCAGCAGGCCGACCTCCTTGAGCGTGCTGCCGACGCCGTCCTCGAAGTTGGTGATGGCCGTGCCCAATGGCACGCCGGCCGCGATGCCGACGGCGATCGACGCGACGATCAACGCCAGGAACGGGTGCATCTTCGCCCAGGAGATCAGCAGCACGATGGCGGCGATGCCCAGCAGTGTCACCACGATCAGCCGGGTGTCGTGAGTGGTCCAGGGCGCTGTGGGATCCGGAGCGGCGGCAAGCAGGGCGGTGGTCATGGTGGCTCTCATCGATCGTGGCGGATGGGGGGTGCGAACCGGTCAGCTGCTCGGGGCGGGCACAGACGACTCCCCGGGCCGTGGCGCGCCCAGCGCCGACGACCCGGCTTCCGGTCGCAGATCCAGCTTGGCGATGACCTCCGCTGCCTCGATTGCCGGCTTTGCACCGACGTCGAGCTCCAGCACGTTGTCGTCCGGCCCCGGGGGCTCGAGGGTGGCGATCTGCGAGTCGAGCAGGCCGGCCGGCATGTAGTGACCCGTCCGGGCGACCAGCCGCCGACCGATCTGGTCCTTCGTGCCGACCAGGTGGACGAAGACGACGTGGTTGCCGCGCAGCACATCTCGGTAGATCTTCTTGAGCGCCGAGCAGGTGATGATGCCGGGCACGCCGGCCATCGCATGCTCACTGATCCAGGACGCGACGGTCTCCAGCCACGGCCATCGGTCCTCGTCGGTCAGCGGCTCGCCGGCATGCATCTTCGCCACGTTCTCGTCAGGATGCATGTCGTCGCCCTCGGCGAGGTCCCAACCCAGCTGCCCGGCCAGCAGCGCCGCCACCGTGGACTTGCCCGACCCGGAGACGCCCATGATGACCAGGACCGGTTGCTGCTGCGCCGTTGTCATACGTGCCGCGCCCTTCCTTGCCGCCCCGGCGGGAGCCTACGCCGACGCGGTGGCGGGAGCAGCCCGGCCTAGGGTGAGGTCCGATCACGCCGACACCGCCGGGCAGGAGGCAGCTGTGTCCATCTCGGACGGACCCACGTCGGACGGACCTACTTCGGACGGACCCGCCAGGACGGCGTTCCAGCCGCTGGTCTACGGGTCCAGGCAGGGCCGGGGCGTGTTGCTGGCGACCGTGCTGGGCAGTGGGCTCGCGCAGTTGGACGGCAGCGTCGTCAACGTCGCGCTCCCCCGCATCGGCACCGACCTGCACGCCGGGCTGACCAGCCTGCAGTGGACGCTGAACGCTTACACGCTGGCGCTCTCCGGGCTGCTGCTGCTCGGCGGCTCACTGGGCGACCGGCTCGGGCGGCGGCGCATCTTTCTCGTCGGCGTGCTGTGGTTCACCGCGGCGTCGGTGCTGTGCGGCGCGGCGCCGAACGCAGCGCTGCTGGTCACCATGCGGGCGCTGCAGGGGGTGGGCGCGGCCCTGTTGACCCCCGGCTCGCTGGCCATCCTGCAGGCGGTGTTCCGCAAGGAGGACCGGGCCACCGCGGTCGGCGCCTGGTCCGGACTCGGCGGGGTGGCGACGGCGCTCGGGCCGGTCCTGGGTGGCGTGCTGGTCGGGGTGGCGCCGTGGGGTTGGCGGCTGGTGTTCCTGATCAACATCCCGCTGGCCGCGGTCGTGGTGTTCGCTGCCCGGCGCTACATCCCGGAGACCCGGGACCAGCACGCCACCGGCCGGCTGGACGTCGTCGGCGCGGCGCTGGCCTCGCTCGGCCTGGCTGCGCTGGTGTACGGCCTCACCCAGGGCCCCGCGGAGCACTGGCCGACGGCCACCCTGCTGTGCATGACCGTCGGCGTGGTCCTGCTGGCCGGCTTCGTGCTGTTCGAGCGGCGCCATCCCGACCCGCTGCTGCCGATGAGCCTGTTTGCCGTTCGGCAGTTCACCGCCGCCAACCTGGTCACCTTCGCGGTCTACGCGGCGCTGTCCGGCGGATTGTTCCTGCTGCCGGTGCAACTGCAGCTGGTGTCGCACTTCTCGCCCGTCCAAGCCGGGTCAGCGCTGCTGCCGCTGACGCTGGTGATGCTGCTGCTGTCCGCCCGCGGCGGGGCGCTGGCGCAGCGGATCGGGCCGCGCTGGCCGATGACGATCGGACCGATCGTCGCCGGTACGGGCATCGCACTGTTCGCGCGACTGGACGCCGACTCCACCTACCTCGGCAGTGTGCTGCCCGCCGTCATGGTGTTCGGCCTGGGGTTGTCTGCGACCGTGGCGCCACTGACGTCGTCGGTGCTGGCCGCGGCGCCCGACCACGAGACGGGTATCGCCTCGGCGGTCAACAACGACGTGGCAAGAATCGCCGGATTGCTCGCCGTGGCCGTGCTGCCGGCGCTCGCCGGGATCACTCCGGCTGCCTACGCCGATCCGGTGCTGCTGTCCGCCGGATTCCACCGCGCCGTGCTGATCGCCGGAGCCCTGTGCGCCCTCGGCGGGGTGCTGGCGTTCTTCACCATCAGCGACGCCGGGCTACGCCGGCCGCCGCCGGGTCAGGCTGGAGCGGCCATGGATCCCGGTCCCGGTTAGCGCCACGGGATCGGCTGCGAGAACAGTGCCAGGACGCTGCCCGTCGGAGGCAGCGACGTGAGCACCTGGAAGCGGCGGTACGGTCCCAGGCGTGGCGACGAGACTCCCGACAATTCTGGCGACTTCTGGGGGGTATGCCCAATCCGCGCGCCTGGACTGGGAAGTGGGTCCTTTGACCCGCTTCGCCGTCGATCTGGCGGGTGTCGTGGGTCGCGCTCCCAGGGTCTGCTTCCTTGCCACTGCCTGTGGTGACGACCATCGTCTGATCAAGACGTTCTACGACAACGCCTGGCGAAACGGCTGGATGGGCAGCCACATCAGCCTGTTCTCCATGCCCAACATCGCCGACATGCGTGAGCATCTGCTGGGCCAGGACGTCGTGTGGGTGTGGGGCGGAAGCGTCGCCGGCCTGCTGGCCATATGGCGCTTGCACGGACTCGATGCCATCTTTCGTGAAGTCTGGCAGTCCGGTGTGGTGTTGACGGGTGTGTCAGCGGGTTCCATCTGCTGGCATGTTGGGGGGACGACCGACTCGTTCGGGCCCGATCTGCGTGCCGTGACCAACGGTTTGGCGTTACTGCCCTGGTCGAACGGCGTCCACTACGACAGCGAGCCCGGTCGACGTCCACTGTTCCAGTCATTGGTCGGCGACGGCACCCTGCCGTCTGGCTACGCAACCGATGACGGCGCTGGTCTTTTGTATCGAGGCACAGAACTAGTGGAGGCTCTGAGCGAACGGGACAATGCCGGTGCCTATCGTGTCCGAGCAGCTTCAGGCAACTTGGCTACCGAAGAGCCGCTGGAGGTCCGCAGGCTGCGCTGACCGGATCGTCGGTCCTGCTGGGCCACGGGCGAGCAAACGGATCGGATCTGCGACAGGACCAACTTGGCCTCACTGACCGTCGGAGCATCCGTGCCGGGGACGCTGGACCTGTCAACAAGTGGGGCTTCTGAAGACGAACCGGTCGTCCGGTGCCCAGAGGTGCTCAGTGCTGCTGCAGCGATAGCCCCGCAGCCAGGGTTGGCCGGCGGTGATCCGCAGGTAGAAGCCCTTCGGGTAGTCCTCGCTGACTTGAATCGGAGGTGCGGCCACGGTGAGCGATCCGGAAGGGGCCTTGCCGTTCGACATCACCGAGTCGGGTGCGGGCGCCTGGGAGCGCAGCGCCAGTCGTAGGTAGGGGCCCGTGACCGGTGGACACAGTCGCAAACCGCGTTCCTGCGCCGCCTCGAAAATCCTGGGGAGCAGTGCACCGGTCATCAAGCCCAGGTCGCCGACGGAGCGCTCGACGACAGTCACGGTCTCAGGTCTTGGACGATCGAGGATGGCATCGTCCAGCAACGTCGTTGCCCATTGATTGAGGTGGATACGCCTTCTTCGAAGCGACTCCAGCAACCCGGCTCGAGGCCAAGAACCCACGTCGACGATGACCGGGTCAACGAAAGTGCGCTGGTTCATGTCCTTGAGATCGCGCAGGGACAGCCCCTGTCATCTGCGGCCGATGGCCGAACGCTCACCGGATGCCTCCCGCGCTCTCAGAATGAGCCGGAATGACCAGCCGATTCCCGCAAGCCGCTCGGTGGACAGTCCCACAGGGGGTGCGGCCATACCGGGACGCACGACAGTTAGACTCCGAGCCTGCTTGCTGCTGCTTGATGCAACCCTCGTGAGGGCACCTCGGTGTGTCTCATTACTCGTGTCCATAACTACATCCGTAGAGCATTCCTACACAGATTATGAGACATGGAGAGCAAACAATGGTTCATGTGACAAGTGTGCGTAACCCGTGTCCCGAACGGCCTTGACAGTTACCAGACGTTGTAATGCGTACACGAGTAACGCGACACTTTTACTGCTGCAACAGCAGTTAATCTGTACCCATCTGGAGCGACGCCTGTCCCGGCGGCAGCTTCAGGCCCTGATGGAGGCGCTGGCGGCTGACCGCCGCGTCTAGATTCGGCTGTAATGCCGATCTCGTCCTCTGCGGCCAGGTCCAAGCTGCCTGTTTGGCGACAGGCCCAGCTGCTCTTGCATCGGGGTAGCACCAGAGCTGACCGCGGTGCTGGATCAAGCTGGCGTCGCGGACGCCGAGGTGGACACGACCGGGCGTCCGAGTCTCGAAGTTGCGGCCGACGTCCTCGCCGCAGTCTGCTGATGACGGAATTTTCAGCACATGCGAACCCCGTTGGTCATCGAAGCCCTGGCGATGGCGGCTCGAAACATCACCATCATCGATCGAACCATTTTCCACAGCGACCGCGGAAGCCAATACACGAGCCAGGCGTTCGCCGACGTCACACCGCTATATGGAAAGTCCGGAGGTCCGTCGGCCGCACCGGTGTTTGCTATGACAACGATCAATCGTACCAGCTATCCGACACGGACGCATGCGTGCCGCGACATTGTCGATTACATCGAATTGCGATACAATGGATGCTTCACTCGGCACTGCGATACATCACGCCGAATGAGGCGGGGCAGCAATGGTTCGATGAGCAGTCAGCAGCGTAAGCAACCACAAATTCAGTGTCGGGAAACGACCGGGCGGCTCAGCCGTCTACCGGTTGCACGCCGTGTTCACCAACAGCATCGAACCGACCGTGATCGCCGAGGCGCACCACCGCGACCACGCCATCGTCGAACAGGTCATCGCCGACCTGAAAAGCTCCGCGCTGAAACACCTCCCGTCCGGGGCGTTCAACGCCCACGCTGCCTGGCTGACCTGCGCCGTCATCGCCTACAACCTCACCCGCGGTGCTGCCGCCGTCACCGGGACCGCGTTGGGCAACGCCCGCACCACCACCATCCGGGCCACGCTGATCAACATTCCCGCCCGGATCGCCTACTCCGCCCGCATCCATACGCTGCACCTGCCAGCCGGCAGCCACCGGGAAACGCTGTTCCACAAGATGTTCACCGCCGTCATGGCGCCACCCCATGTCGCCTGACCCCCTACGCCCACCACGCCGCCCCAGGCCCAGCCAGCACCACCCGAACATCCCGACCGCAGATCGGCCCATCACCGCTGCCCGGAGCGGGTATAGAGCAGATCAAGATCAAGTAGCCGATTTCAAGATCAACTAGACCCTGGGCGGTGGGCCGAGGCCGAACGGCCGTTGTCGCCTGACGAAGACCAGCAACTCCGTAATCGCGGCCTACCCGTTCGATCCATCGCAGGTAGGCGTCCCACTTGATCAAGCTGACCACGCCAGGTATGAACCGCTGAGGCGGATGAACCAAGCCGGCCGCTGCCACCAAGCGTGAGCCCTGGAATCACCCGTCGTCACCCCGCAGCGACATGCCCGGCATCGTCGGTGGCTGACAGCTGGACATCAATCGCGTGGTGCTTGACGCGGTGGACTAATTCAGGGTCGAGATTGAGCCGGGTATCGGTATGTGCATCGCTTTCGGCTAGAGGTTGGATCGCTGTTGTGCCGTCGGCTGACCGGCCAGCTCTTGTACCATGACGGGCGGGAACCGGAGCTGGGCGTTGATCACAGCGGCCTCAAGATAGCGCCGGTCATAGTCCGGCTGCCCGTGAACGTGGCTAAAGTCCGGAGCGTGACCAGCGATCCCAGCCGTCCCGCGGGCGTCCTACGCTTGGCTGTCGTCGTCGGCGCCCTCGGGGTCGTATTCGGGGACATCGGGACGAGCCCGATCTACACGCTGCAGACGGTGTTCAGCCCGACCGACCCGCACCCGGTGCCGGTGACGGACGCCAACGTACTCGGCGTGGTGTCGTTGGTGTTCTGGTCGGTGATGCTGATCGTCACGGTGACCTACGTGCTGCTGGCGATGCGCATCGACAACGACGGCGAGGGCGGCATCATGGCCCTGATCACGCTGCTCCGCCGGTGGGCGTCCGAAGGTAAAGCCCGGACAACCGGGGTGCTGGCGGCGCTCGGCGTCTTCGGTGCGGCCCTGTTCCTGGGCGACAGCATGATCACCCCGGCGATCTCGGTGCTCTCCGCCGTCGAAGGTTTCAAGGTGGTCAGCCCCTCCTTCGACAGGTGGATCATCCCGATCACCGTGGTGATCATCGTCGGTCTGTTCGCCGCACAACGCTTGGGCACCGCCGCAGTCGGACGCCTGTTCGGGCCGATCATGATCGCCTGGTTCGTCGCGATCGGCGCCTGCGGTATCGGAGGCATCACCGACCAGCCGGAGATCCTCAAGGCACTGTCCCCGACTTATGCGATCGGCTTCCTGGCCGGCCACTTCGAACTGGCGTTCTTCGCGCTGGCCGCGATCGTGCTGGCCGTAACGGGCGCCGAGGCTCTTTACGCGGACATGGGCCACTTCGGTCGGCGTCCCATCTCGATGGGGTGGATCTTCCTGGTGTTCCCGGCCTGCGCGTTGAGCTACCTGGGGCAGGGGGCGCTGATCCTGGCCGATCCGGCGAACGCCAGCGCTCCGTTCTTCCTGCTCACGCCGGAGTGGGCGCGGACGCCGATGGTGCTGCTGGCCTGCGCGGCCACGGTGATCGCCTCGCAGGCCGTCATCACCGGAGCGTTCTCGGTTGCGGCCCATGCCGCCCAGCTCGGTTACCTGCCGCGACTGCGGATCCTGCACACCTCACGCTCGACCTACGGGCAGATCTACGTGCCCTGGATCAACTGGCTGCTGCTGGTCTCGGTCATCACCCTGGTCTTCGCGTTCCGCAGTTCGATCGCGCTTGCCTTCGCCTTCGGCATGGCGGTCACCGGCACGATCGCGATCACCACCCTGTTGTTCTTCTATGTCGCCCACCGACGGTGGCGCACCCCGGGGTGGGTGTTGGCGCTGCTGGCAGTCCCGCTGCTTCTGGTGGACCTGTTGTTCCTCGCCGCCAACCTCACCAAGATCGTCCACGGCGCCTGGCTGCCGCTGGTCATCGCTGCCATCGCCTTCGCGGTCATGACGACCTGGCAGCACGGCCGACAGCTGGTGACCACCCGCCGGACGGCTTTGGAGGGGCCGCTCCAGAGATTCGTGGATAACCTGAATGACGACCCGTCCCGTGCCACCGTCGTACCCGGCACGGCAATCTTCCTCAACAGGGGCATCGAGACCACACCGCTGGCACTACGCGCCAACGTCGAACACAACCACGTCCGACACGACCACGTCGTCATCGTCTCCATCGACGTCGACACCATTCCCCGCGTCCCCGACGAGGACCGGGTCGTGGTCGACGCACTCGGCGGGACGCGGGACGGAATCACCCACGTCGCGATCCGCTTCGGTTACACCGAGACCACCGACGTACCCGCGGTCCTGACGTCGCTGAGCCCCGAACAGACCGAAGGACCGATCGACCTGGTCGGGGCGACCTACTTCCTCTCTAAGATCGAACTGCGCATGGGCAACGCTCAGGGGATGGCTCAGTGGCGCAAACGACTGTTCATCGCCACCTCGCACATCACCGCCGACGCAGCAGAACAATTCCGCCTGCCCCGCGACCAGGTTGTTCTCATCGGATCGCACGTCGAAGTTTGACCTACCACCTCGCGTGGTCCCGTCGGCCGAGAGGGCCGGATCGCCCGCTAACGGGACTGACACCGAGCGGTTCCCGTGTCACTGCTTTTCTCTCATTGCGGAGCCCAACTCTGCCCTGCGGCCTGGCCAAGGCTACGCCGCAGACATTTACTGATTCACTAGCAGGGACTCGTCGGGGCCCCGAGTCAATCACCAAGCCGCCCGAACGTCAGGAACGGGGAGCGGCCTTGCGTCGCACCCAACCGAACACTGCAGTCGCCACAAACAACACCAACGCAACGATCGCCAGCAACAATAGACTTTCCCCACGAACCCGACCACGGCCAGGATCAACCACACGACCAGCAGGACACCCACCACGGCAAGCATGCGGAAGGTGTAGACCGTCACTTTGAAACGCCCTGCATCTCAGCGGCGGCGACCGACTCATTCACGACCGGTTGGAAATGCGGTACGACGCAGGGCAAGCTCCTAATACGCTTCCGGGCGGCGCGCCGTCTAGTCGTGATCGGTTCACCGGCTGATCTGGTGGTCGGCATGAAACGCCTCCCGCAGCAGGTCCCGCACATGCCCGCCCCGCGGCCGGTAGAGGATCCAGCGGCCGTCGCGGGTGCCCTCCACCAAACCGGCCGTCGCGGGTTGCCCGCCACCAATCCGGCGAGCCGCAGCTTCGACAGATGCTGACTGGTCAACCGTAGGACGGCCGCCGCGGCCAGGTTGGCCACATCCAGCTCTGTGATGCCATCGCCAACAACATCCGGACCCGGGCCGGCATCGGCCAAGATGCACATGAGACGACCGCGGCGTCCACCTGCGCTCTGGAGGGTCTTACCGATGCGGACTCCCAACCACCGCGTCGTTACTGTGAGTCGAACGGGCCATACGCACACCGTGGAAGTGAGACCACCTAGTCATGAGCCACCGCGCTGCCCACCTCATCGCCGATGACGCGCAGGCGCTCCCACCGGGCTGCGTCGGCCGCCACCCAGCCGCGACAATCCACCTCAGCCCGACCGGCACCCACGACCTCGACACCTTTAGGTCCCGGCGTTGAGCAGGTTCGGCGCTCTGGGCAACGTCGGCGTGCGGGCGTGCTTGGCGTCGGCGTTACTGTTCGGGGCCGGCGCCCCAGCGGCGAAACTGCTACTGGGGACCACGAGTCCGTGGCTACTGGCCGGGCTGCTCTACATCGGGTCCGGTGTCGGGTTGAGCCTGCTCCGGCTGGTCCGCCGGCCCCCGAAAGTACATTTGCCCCGCGCCGATCTGGCTCCGCTGGCCGGGGCCGTGCTGGCCGGCGGCATCGCCGCGCCGGTACTGCTGCTGCTGGGCCTGTCACACCTGCCGGCATCCGGGGCGTCGCTGCTTCTCAACGCCGAAGGGGTGTTCACCGCGGCGTTGGCCTTGTTCGTCTTCAAGGAGAACTTCGACCGGCGGGTAGCCGCCGGCATGCTGGCGATCATCGCCGGCGCAGTGGTCATCAGTGTTCCCGTCGGCATCGAGTTCGGATCGATCTGGCCATCGCTGGCGATCCTCGGGGCCTGCCTGGCCTGGGGGATCGACAACAATCTCACCCGCAAGATCGCCCTCACCGACGCGACGTGGCTGGCCGCTGTCAAAGGTCTGATCGCCGGCCCGGCCAACCTGGCGCTGGCCTTCGCCTCCGGCGCGGCCGTGCCCGCGGCCGGGAACATCGCCGCGGCCCTGGTCGTCGGGTTCTTCGCCTACGGCGTGAGTTTGGTGCTGTTCATTATCGGGCTCCGCCACGTCGGGACCGCCCGCGCCGGAGCCTACTACTCGGTCGCCCCGTTCTTCGGTGCCGTGCTCGCCGTCCTGCTCGGCGACCGCCTCACCTGGCCGCTCCTCGCCGCTGGGATTTTGATGGCGCTGGGGATCTGGCTGCACCTGACCGAGCGGCACCACCACCGACATCAACACGTCCAGGTCAGCCACGACCACTGGCACACCCACGGCGATGCACATCACCTGCACCAGCACCCCGCCCGCGCATCAACCGCCGGCGCATCAACGGCAGGGCACAAGCATTCACATATCCACCAGCCGGTCGCCCACGACCACGAACACTTCCCTGACAGCCACCACCGTCACCAGCACTAGACAACCCGACTCACTTCCGGCGGGAGCGTCGCGGCGCCCGGCACGCCGGTACGGTTCGGGCCTGTCGCCGGCCACCACCCCCGGTTGGCGTGCGACCCGTGCGGCGGTGTTCGCGACCGTGGCCGCGATGACTGCCGCCGGCGGGGACTGGGTCGGCGGCGGCCGGCTACCGCACCCCGCTGCCGTCGCGGTGGCAGCGGCACTGATCGGCGTCACCGCGTCTGGCCTGGCCCGTCGTCAACGATCCGCCCGGTCGATCTTGGTGTTGCTGACCGGCAGCCAGGTCATGTTGCATCTGCTGTTTCAACTCGATCACCACCCTGGTGGTACGCGGTGGGCGGCGATGCTCGCCGTCCACCTGCTCGCCGCGGCCGGAGCGACCACGCTGCTGAGCATCGGGGAGCGAGCCGTTTTCCAGGTGTACGCGGCTCTGCGCCGTGCGCTCCTACCGACCCGAGCCGCCGCGGATGTGCAACTGCCGCCGACCTGGAACGCGATCATCCACCGCGACCGCAACCGCCGGGGAACTGTGCTGTTGGTTCACCGGCCGCGCCGCGGGCCGCCCACCCCCGGCCTGACCTTCTCACCGCAGCAGCGAAGGCGACCTGCTGCTTCAACTGCTGCCGTCTCGTCTCGGTCAGCGCCCGTCACCGCAGCAGCCGCCCACCCCGGGTGGCCTCCACCCATGGAACGGCCTCACCGCCCAGTCATCTCACCGCAGACCTACCAGGATGGAAAGGTCGTCAACTGGAATTACGCCCTGCCCCTGGCGGCGAAGAACCCGACTTCGTCGCCCCCACCCTGCTGGTCTCCGACGACGCTGTTCCCGCGGCCGGCGAT
>CAXSEW010000081.1:0-11404 GCA_964236185.1 uncultured Nakamurella sp.
CAACCCGATCGGGGTGAGGAAGTGGGTATCGAACCATCGGTCCAGTGCCCAACCGATCGCACCCCAGAGGACGAAACCGCCGATGAGGGTGGTCATCACGGCCCAACCCTCGTCAGCCCCGGTCGAGGTGGAGTCGGCATTGGCCCGCTTCTTCATGGCTCCCGGACACTATCAGTAAGGCGCAGGTAAGGCCGCACCACCCGATCCGTGTCTTCTACATGACGTCGAAGCGCGCCTCTAGTGCGGATCGACGTAGTAGATCTGCGTCGTCCAGACATAGCGCATGTGCGCGCCCAGCCAGACGAACAGTCCCAGGCCGACCCCCGCTGCCATCCATCGGGTGTCGAACACGCCATCTCGCGGCAGAAAGGTCAGCACCAGTCCCAACGCGATGATCTTGACGACGTAGGCGGCGAGGGCAGCCATCATCACCAGCTTGGGGTTGCGCTGACCCGCCTTGGCGATCACGACGGCGGACACGGTGAAGAACGCTCCGACGATGAGAGCCCCCAGCGCCGCACCGGCGGCCGCGCGACCACCGGAGCCCACCGCACCGGCGATGACCAGCAGGACGCCCGCAACAGCCAGCGCCAGCCAGCAGATCTTCAGGTGTCCGAGCGACCAGACGCCACCGGTGCGGCTGCGGTCGGCGGCCCGCTGCGCAGCGGCGATGTTGGCGGCCAACTCGGCCTCGGGTGTCCGGGTCCTGCTCACGGCCTCGATCCTGCCCCATCGGCGGCGGCGGCGGCGACAGCAACCGGCGGCCTGCCGTGCACCCGGCGGGCACGCAGCCATGGCAACAGCGACACCAGCATCGCGAACAGCAGAGCCAGCGCCACCGGGCCGATCACCGCCTGCCAGCGGGCGAAGACCAGCGAGACCGAACCTGCGGACAGCACCGAGGCCCAGAGGTAGAAGATCAGTACGGCCTGCCGGTGGGTGTGGCCGATGGCGAGCATCCGGTGGTGCAGGTGCCGCTTGTCGGCACTGAACGGGTGCCGACCCTCCTTCGTGCGCCGGATGACGGCAAGTAGGAAATCGAGCAGCGGGATGAAGACCACCGCCAGCACCACGATCACCGGTGCCAGCAGCGCGATGGTGCTGCGAGGACCGAAGTTCGGGGTGCTGGCCGAGTTCAGCTGGCCGCCGGCGGTGATGATCGACGCCGCCGTGGCGAGCCCGATGAACATGGATCCGGAGTCCCCCATGAAGATGCGGGCCGGGTAGAAGTTGTGCGGCAGGAATCCCAGGCACGCACCGATCAGCGCGGCGGCGATCAGCGGCGCCTGGGAGCCGATGGTGTCGTTGCTGGACACCACCAGCTGGTTGACCGAGAACACGAAGACGGCCAGCGCCGAGATGGTGGCCACGCCGGCCAGCAGGCCGTCCAGCCCATCGATGAAGTTCATCGCGTTGGCCAGCACGACCGTGATCAGCACGGTGATCAACGCGCCCTGGGTCTGCGAGAACGACCAACTGGAGCCGCCGTCCCCGGAGGGCAGCCACACCACCACCCAGCTGACGCCGTAGAGCACCAGTACGCCGGCCGCCAGGATCTGACCGAATAGTTTGGTGACGGCATCGAGGTCGAACCGGTCGTCCAGCACACCGACCAGTGCGATGACTGCGCCGGCCACCAGCACGCCCTGGATCGACGACGAACTGTCGAACGCCCGGCTCAGCGCGGGCATGTTCCGGGCCAGCAGGATGGCGGCCGCGACACCCAGGTACAGCGCGACGCCGCCCATCCGGGGCGTCGGTACCTTGTGCACGTCCCGGTCGCGGATCGGCGTGACGGCCTTGATCTTGGAGGCCAGCAACCGCACTCCGCCGGTGGAGATGAAGGTGACCAGCGCCGCGGTCGCAAATACCAGCGCATATTCGCGCGCCGGTATCGCTATCGAAGCCACGCACGCCAGGGTAACGGCGCGACCTCTGGGTCCGGGCCGCGACGCGGTCAGGCTTCCACGCCCTGCACTTCGCCGACCACCTCGCGGAGCGCGTCGAGCGGCACCGCTCCCAGTCGGAGCAGCACGGGCACCGGTCCGGTCACATCCACCACGGTCGAGGCGACACCCAGCGGCGCGGTCCCGCCGTCCAGGTAGACGCTGACCTGATCGCCCAGCTGCTCCTCCGCCTCGGCGGCTGTCACCGCAGGCGGCCGACCGCTGCGGTTGGCACTGGAGACGGCCATCGGACCAACCGACCGCAGCAGGTCCAGCGCCACCGGGTGCAACGGCATGCGCAGCATGACGGTGCCCTTGGCGTCCCCTAGGTCCCAGGTCAGCGAGGGTGCGTGTTCGACCACCAACGACAGGCCGCCGGGCCAGAAGGCCTCGACCAGCTTGGTGGCGACCGGCGGCACCGCCATCACCAGTCCCTCGATCGTCGTCCACGACCCGACCAGCACCGGAACCGGCATGTCCGGGCCGCGGCCCTTGGCGGCCAGCAGCGCGCGCACCGCCGCCGAGTCGAAGGCGTCGGCGCCGATGCCATAGACGGTGTCGGTCGGCATCACCACCAGGTTGCCGGCACTGGCCGCGGAGGTGGCCGCGGCGAGACCGGCCCTTCGGTCGGCCGGATCACTGCACAGGTAGGTCGTCACGCTGGTCATCCTGTCAGCCGGCCGGCCGGACTCGAGCCGCCAGCGTCACCCGCCGCGCCGTGACGAACCGGGGCCGGCCACCCAGGTCCAGATGGTCGACCACGTCGGCCAGCACCCGGCGGCCGGCCAGCAGCGCCGGCACCAGCTCGCCGTGGGTGTCGTCGTGCTCGATGGCCAGCAGCCCGCCGGGCTTGAGCAGGCCGGCGGACACCGAGATCAGCGGCTTGATCACATCCAGCCCGTCCGGACCACCGAAGACGGCCTCCGCCGGGTCGTGCTCGGACACCTCAGGCTCCACCGTCGCGCCGTTGGGCACGTACGGCGGATTGGCGGTGACCAGGTCCGCGGTGCCGTCCAGGTCGGCCAGCAGCCGCTGATCGGTGAAGTCGCCACCGCGCAGATCGATGGGCGTGCCGCCGGCGTCGCGGTGCAGGTCGGCGTTGCGCCGGGCCCAGGCCAAGGCGCCGTGGGCCCGCTCGACGGCGTGCACCCGGGCGTCCGGGCGTGCCTGGGCGATGGCCAAGGCGATAGCGCCGGTACCCGAGCACAGGTCGATGACCACCGGCTCCGGCACCGCTGCGATGGCCGCGAGCGCCCACTCGAGGAGCACCTCGGTTTCCGGGCGCGGAATGAAGACGCCAGGACCGACCACCACCGTCGTGCGGCCCAGCACAGCGGACCCGATCAGGTGTTGCAGCGGAACCCGCGCGGCCCGCCGGGTGACCAGCGCCCGATACGAATCGGTCCACTCCGGTTCGACGAGCGGCTGCAGACCGAGCCGCGTCCTGGACGTTCCGAGCAGGTGTGCGGCGAGTTCTTCGGCATCGGCGCGGGGGCTCGGCACGCCTGCGTCGGTGAGCTGCTGGGTGGCGGAGAGTATCTGGACGCGCAGTGACTCACGCGCCACCCGGGCCACCGCCGGCCAGTCGCTCCGCTCGATCTGCCTGGTCGAGACTGTCCAGCACGGCGTCGAGGTCGCCGTCCAGGACGGCGTCGAGGTTGTAGGCCTTGAACCCGACGCGGTGATCGGCGATCCGGTTCTCGGCGAAATTGTAGGTGCGCACCCGCTCGGAACGATCCACCGTCCGCACCTGCGACCGGCGCGCATCGGCGACCGCGGACGCCGCCGCATCCCGGGCCGCGGCCAGTATCCGGGCCCGCAGGATGCGCATCGCCTGCTCCTTGTTCTGCAGCTGCGACTTCTCGTTCTGGCAGGACACCACGATGCCGGTCGGCAGGTGGGTGATCCGGACCGCGGAGTCGGTGGTGTTCACGCTCTGCCCGCCCGGGCCGGACGACCGGAACACGTCCACCCGCAGGTCGTTCGGGTCGATGTCGACGTCCACCGTGTCATCGGCTTCGGGGGCGACGAAGACGCCGGCGGCGGACGTGTGGATGCGGCCCTGCGATTCGGTGACCGGTACCCGCTGCACCCGGTGCACACCACCCTCGAACTTGAGCCGGGCCCAGACGCCGTCCTCCGGCGCCGGCGAGCCGGGCGCCTTGACCGCGACGGTGACGTCCTTGTAACCGCCCAGGTCGGACTCGGACGCGGAGAGCACCTCGGTCTTCCAGCCGTGCCGTTCGGCGTACCGCAGGTACATCCGCAGCAGGTCGCCAGCGAACAGCGCGGACTCCTCGCCGCCCTCCCCCGCCTTGATCTCGACGATCGCGTCCTTGGCGTCGTCCGGATCGCGCGGGGTCAGCAGCTCGGCCAGCTTGGACTCGAGCGCCGATACCTGCTCGGTCAGCTCGACCACCTCGTCGGCGAACGACGCGTCCTGCTCGACGAACTCGGTCGCTGCGTCCAGGTTGCCGCGAGCCTGCTCCAGCCCGGTCGCGGTGGTGACGATCGGCGTCAGCTCGGCGTACCGGCGGCCCAGCCGCCGGGCGTTCGCCTGATCGGCATGCACGCCGGGATCGCTGAGCTGTGCCTGCAAATGGGCATATTCCTCGATCAGCGCGGCGGCGGGAGCGACCGACTGCTCGTGCGGGCGGGTGGTACCGGCCATTTTCGGGCTCCCCTCGATCCAGCCGGCCAGCGGCAATGGTGCGGTTGACTGCTTGGTGGTCGGCGGTGCGTCACGGCTGGAGACAGCAAACGGCGCCCGCCGGCCAATGGCCAACGGGCGCCGAAAGGGAACTAGCGGGTGCGCTTGCCGTAACGGGCTTCGAAGCGCGCGACCCGGCCACCGGTGTCCAGGATCTTCTGCTTGCCGGTGTAGAACGGGTGGCAGTTCGAGCAGACCTCGACGGTGATCTTTCCGCTGGTCTTGGTGCTGTGGGTCTCGAAGGTGTTGCCACAGCTGCACACCACATCGGTGGCGACGTACTCGGGGTGGATGCCGGTTTTCATGGAACTTCCTCTCGAAGCGAGTCGGGCGGTCAGCCGCCGGGTCGTGGTGCACTGCTGTGCAGCACGGGAACCGGAGCAGGACTCGATACACCATTCTGCCAGACAGGCAGCGGCAGCCGTTACAACGTTCAGGCGGCGCCGATATTTCCGGTCGGCAGCCAACGACCGTCGTGGCGGCCGCGGATGAAGATCACCGCCTGCGGCCATTTCTGGGCCCGCCGCACCCAAAAGGCCACCGACGATGATCTACCCCGGGAGCTGGCGACAGGCTCAGCTCGGATCGAGCGTCAGGGCCAGGCCGCCGACCGGCACCGGCGGCCGACCCAGCAGTGCGGCGAGCTGGTGGGGCAGCTGCGTCATCCGCGCCTGCAGGCCGTACTTGCCGACGAGTGCAGGCAGCACCGTACCGATCTCGTCCGGGCCCAGCACCCGACCGGTCGCCGGCACCGATCGGCCGAGCGGCTTGCCGCGGCGCGTGCACGGCGCCAACTCGGCGCGACCGTTCGCCCGGATCCGCTTGACCTTGCCGGCCTGCGGGTTGGTCCAGACCAGCAATTCGCCGAGATTGCGGACCACCCAGACCGGGGTGGGCACCGGGGTGCCGTCCCGACGGAAGGTGGTCAGCAGGACGAACGGCGTCCGGGCCAGCAGATCCAGCACATCGGTCATCCGGCCCGCCGTCTCAGTCGTTGTTGACGCCGACGCCATTGGTGGTCTTGGCGACCTGCATCAGGAACTCGACATTGCTCTTGGTCTTCCGCAACCGGTCGAGCAGCAGTTCCAGTGCCTGCTGCGAGTCCAGCGCCGAGAGCACCCGGCGGAGCTTGACCGTGATCGCCAGCTCGTCCGGCGAGAGCAGCAGGTCCTCCTTGCGGGTCGACGACTGGTCGACGTCGATGGCCGGGAAGATGCGCTTGTCGGCGATCCGCCGGTCCAGCTTGAGCTCGGCGTTGCCGGTGCCCTTGAACTCCTCGAAGATCACCGTGTCGCCGGCCGAGCCGGTCTCCACCAGCGCCGACGCGAAGATGGTGAGCGACCCGCCGTTCTCGATGTTGCGGGCGGCGCCGAGGAAGCGTTTCGGCGGGAACAGCGCGGTGGAGTCGACGCCACCGGACAGGATCCGACCGGAGGCGGGAGCCGCGAGGTTGTAGGCGCGGCCCAGCCGGGTGATCGAGTCCAGCAGCACCACGACGTCGCGGCCCATCTCGACCAGGCGCTTGGCCCGCTCGATGGACAGCTCGGCGACCATGGTGTGGTCGGCCGGCGGCCGGTCGAAGGTGGAGGCGATGACCTCGCCCTTCACCGAGCGCTGCATGTCGGTGACCTCTTCGGGCCGTTCGTCGACCAGCACCACCATCAGGTGGACCTCGGGGTTGTTGGTGGTGATCGCGTTGGCGATCGCCTGCAGGATCGAGGTCTTACCGGCCTTCGGGGGGGACACGATGAGCGCGCGCTGGCCCTTGCCGACCGGCATCACCAGATCGATGATCCGGGTGGTGAGGATGTGGGACTCGGTCTCCAGACGCAGCCGGTCGTTCGGGTAGAGCGGGGTCAGCTTGGTGAACTCCGGCCGGTCCTTCGCCGACTCCGGGTCCTGCCCGTTGACCGAGTCGAGCCGCACCAGTGCGTTGAACTTCTGCCTGGTGGCGGCGGTTTCGCCCTCCCGCGGAGCCCGGACGGCCCCGGTCACGGCATCGCCGCGCCGCAGTCCGTTCTTGCGGATCTGGGACAGCGACACGTACACGTCGTTCGGGCCCGACAGATACCCGGACGTGCGGATGAATGCGTAGGAATCCAGCACGTCCACGATGCCGGCGACCGGCACCAGCACGTCGTCGTCACGCACCTCGGTATCGGTGGGCGCGTCCGCGAAGCGGTCCCGGGTACGCCGGTTCCGATCGCGGAACCGGCGACCACGCCGGCCCTCCTGGTCCTCGTCCTGGCCGTTACGGTCCTGGCCGTTCCGATCCTGGTTGCGATCCTGACCGTTGCGGTCCTGCGCGGTCCGGTCCTGGCCGTTGCGATCCTGGCGGCCGTTGCGCTGGTTGTCCCGGTTCGAGTTCTGGCTGTCCCGGTTCTGGGTGTCCCGGGCAGCAGGTGCCTGGCCGCCGTTCTGCTGGCCGCCGTTCTGCTGGCTGCCGTTCTGCTGGCCGGTGTTCTGCAGCCCGTCCTGCTGGCCGTTCTGGGCATTGCTCTGCTGACCGTTCTGCGCAGGAGCACCATCAATCGACTCGGCACCATTCTCGGCACCCCGGTCGCGATCGCGCCGGTTACGGCGATTGCGGCGGCTGCTGCGGGGGCCGTCGTCGCCGTCGTAGGACGGACGGTCCTGGCGGTCTGCACGGCCGGTCGTCGGCTGCTCGGCGGCCGACTGATCGGCGCCTGACTGCTCGGCGGCAGCGTGCTCGGTAGTCGAGCGCTCGGCGGCGGCATGCTCGGTGGTCGACTGCCCGATGGTCGAGTGCTCGGCAGCATGTTCGGCGGCAGCATCCTCGGTGGTCGGGCGGGCGGGCGAGTCCGCACTGCCCTCCCGATCGGCACTGCCGGCGCTGTGATGCTGCGTCGCAGCGTCCTGACGACCGCTCGGAGCGCCGGATGCGCCGGCGGCCGGCGGAGTGGCCGCTGGCGCGGTCGCGTTCGGCGCGCCTTCGGGTCGACCGGCAGCACGGCGACGGGCGGGACGCTGGGGAGCGTCGCCGTCGCCTGACGCGGGGGATGTGTCCGGGGTCGCGGTGGCCGTCGCTCTGCCACTGGCTGCCGGCGCGCTTCCAGCGGCCGGTGCCGATGAATTCTGATGGGATGCGATGGCGGACACGAGGTCCCCCTTGCGCAGTCCTGAGGTGCCTTTGATGCCGAGCTGGGCAGCCATTGCCTTGAGGTCGGCCAACACCATGCCCGATAGTCCTTCACCGCGACGCGCACGCGCTGCGGTGGTGGAGGAGACGGGCTGCTCCGTGGTTTCGCTCACGAAGATCCTTCCTGTCCGACCGGAAGAGTGCCGGTCGGTGTTCTGGGCGCCGGCGCAGAAGCGTCCGGCTGCACCTCCACGCCCGGCGGGCGTGGAGAGTGATCACCATTGCGGTGGGCGGGAGGTTCCGCCGGTGAGCCAAGCAGAGCGCGGCACACGTGAGGGGTGCCACTGCCCAGCTGAGAAGCACATCGCCTGTCGTGGAATCCTCGAGCCTCGATGCCCCCGGCACTCTCGTCACCCAGCGGGCAAGGAGGTAAATTTCAGTGGCGGAAGGTGTCAGATCGAACTGCATGAGATCGAACTGCTTGAGATCGAACTGCTTGAGATCGAACGGTGTGCAGATCGCACTACATCGAGTCCCCTGGATTCCGGCGGCACAGCTCACGACCGGTGATCGCCTCCAGCCTAGCCGCAAGCTCGTCGCCGCGCCAACAAACCGCACAGATCGGCGCGTCCCGCCCTGTGATCGAGAGCATGCGTCTACTCCGCCGGCCTCGTCCTGCCAGCTTCTTGTCGAGGCTAACCTTTGTACAGGCGGGTTCTCGCCCCGCAGGTCACTCCTCGGAACAGGTGCTCGATGCCAGAACCCACCGCCAGGCGCAAATTTCTCATCCTGGCCATCTGCTGCATGAGTCTGCTGATCGTCGGCATGGACGGCACCATCGTCAACGTCGCCCTCCCGGCCATCCGGAGCGATCTGGGTGCCAGCGTGTCGGGCCTGCAGTGGGTGGTCGACGCCTACGCGCTGACGCTGGCCAGCCTGCTGGTCCTGTCCGGGTCGACCGCGGACCGGGTGGGCCGCCGCCGCACCTTCCAGGTGGGCCTGGCCTCGTTCACCGTCGGGTCGGTGCTGTGCAGTGTGGCGCCGACCCTGCCGCTGCTGGTGGCCGCCCGGGTGGTGCAGGCCATCGGCGGTTCCATGCTCAATCCGGTGGCCATGTCGATCATCACCAACACCTTCACCGAGCGCCGCGAGCGGGCGCGGGCGATCGGCATCTGGGGTGGCGTCGTCGGGATCAGCCTCGGCCTCGGGCCGGTGATCGGTGGGGTGTTGATCGAGACCGTCGGCTGGCGCTGGATCTTCTGGATCAACGTCCCGATCGGCATCCTCGCCATCGTGCTCGCGGCCCGGTTCGTTCCGGAATCGCGAGCACCGCGCGCCCGCAGGTTCGACCCGGTCGGGCAACTGCTGGTCATCGTCGCACTGTCGGCGTTGACCTACGCCATCGTGGAATCCAGCCGGCTGCACTGGCACTCGCCGGTGCTGTGGACGATCCTCCTGGTCGCCGTCCTGGCCGGGACTTCGCTGGTGCTCTACGAGAAGCGCCGGACCGATCCCCTGATCGACCCGAGATTCTTCGCCAGCGCACCGTTCTCGGGCGCCACCGTCATCGCCGTCTGCGCGTTCGGCGGGTACGCCGGCTTCCTGTTCCTCAACACGCTGTACCTGCAGGAGGTCCGCGGCTTCTCCGCCCTGCAGGCGGGGCTCACCATCCTGCCGATGGCGGCGGTGACCATGGTCTGCGCGCCGATCTCCGGCCGGCTGGTCGGCGCCGGGCGGGCCCGGTTGGCGCTGGTCGTGGCCGGTTCCGCGATGGCCGTTGCCGCCGCTGCGCTGACGGTGATGTCGCAGTCCACCCCGATCGGTTATCTGATCGGCTGCTACGTGCTCTTCGCTATCGGCTTCGGCACCGTCAACGCGCCGATCACCAACACCGCGGTGTCCGGCATGCCGGTCAGTCAGGCCGGGGTGGCCGCCGCCATCGCGTCGACCAGCCGGCAGGTGGGGGCCACGCTGGGCGTGGCCGTGATCGGGGCGGTACTGGCGGCCGGGGTGGCGACCGGGCACGGCGCCGCCGCCGACATGGCGTCGGAGAGCGCCGCGCTGCTGGACCACGCAGCCACCGCATGGTGGATCGTCTGCGGGTGCGCCGCCGTCGTGCTGGTGCTGGGTGTGGTCACCACCGGACCGTGGGCCAGGGCCACGATCGCTACCGTCTCCGGGCTGATGACCGTGGACCCCGTCGCTGCGCCGGCTCCGGTGCGCTGACCCCGACAGGTGCGTCCGCAGGGACTGCGGTCAGCCCAGCGCCGCCAGCATGTCGGCCGGCTCGGCCGCGACGATGCTCGCTCCAGTCGGGCAGACCGCCAATTCCTCTACCCGGAATCCCGGCCACAGCAGCGCATCCGGCGGGAGATCGATGGTGGTGAGGGCGAGCACGGAGGGCCCGGCACCCGAGACGACGGCGGCGATGCCGGTCGACCGCAGGCCAGCCAGCAATCGGGCCGTCTCCGGCATCGAGGCGGCCCGGTAGGGCTGGTGCAACCGGTCGGGGGTCGCCTCCAGCAGGTAGGTGGGGTCGGTGGTCATCGCGTGGACCAGCAGCGCGGCGGCCGCCACATTGGCGGCAGCGTCGGCGTGCGGTACGAAGGCGGGCAGCAGCGACCGGGAGTGACGGGTGGACGAGGACTGCGCGGCGGTGAACATCACGGCGCGGATGGCAGGGTGCACCGGGCGCCGCACTGCCCGCGCGGCGCCGTCGGCGGCGATCCAGGCCAGCGTGAACCCGCCGAGCAGCGCAGGCGCCACGTTGTCCGGATGGCCTTCCAGATCGGTGGCCAGTTGCAGCAGGCGATCCCGGCTCGGTCGCGGCGCGCCGGGCGGCAGCAGGCCGCGGCCCAGTAGCAGGCCGGCGACGATGGCGGCGGCCGACGACCCCTGGCCGCCGCCGTGCGGAATCGAATTACGGCAGCGCAACCACACCGGCGGCAGCTCCAGACCGGCCGCCTGCCACGCCCTCGTCATCGCGCGGACGACGAGATGCGAGGCGTCCGTCGGTACTTCGCCCGCACCGACACCTTCGACGTCGACCAGCAGCCCGGCCGGCCGGAGGACGGCGGTCACCTCGTCGTAGCGCTGCAGGGCCAGCCCGAAGCAGTCGTAGCCCGGGCCCAGGTTGGCCGAGGTGGCCGGGACCCGCACGGTGACCTGGCCTTTCTCCGGCACTACAGATCCAGCGCTTCCGTCACGGCCTCGGCGGCGACCGGGATGACGGTCGGCGCGGTCAACCCGGCGAGCGCGGTCTGCGGGTCCTTCAACCCGTTACCGGTGACGGTGCAGACCACCACCGCGCCGCGCGGCAACCGGCCGTCCGCGGCAGTGGCCAGCAGCCCGGCGATGGACGCCGCCGAGGCGGGCTCGACGAACACTCCCTCACCGGTGGCCAGCAGGCGGTAGGCGTCCAGGATCTGCTCGTCGGTGACCTTGTCGATCAGGCCGGCCGAGTCGTCGCGGGCGGTGATGGCGCCGTTCCACGACGCCGGAGCGCCGATCCGGATCGCCGTGGCGATGGTCTCCGGATCGGAGATCGGGCGGCCGAGCACCAGCGGCGCCGCACCCGCGGCCTGGAAGCCGAACATCCGCGGCCGGCCGGCGGTGATGCCGTCGGCGGCGTACTCGGTGTAGCCCTTC
>CAXSEW010000082.1:0-11366 GCA_964236185.1 uncultured Nakamurella sp.
GTCCAGGCCGGCGAGGATCAGTCCGTTGTTGATCAATCCGATGAGCAGGGCGCCGAACAGGGTTCCGACGACGGTGCCGCTGCCGCCGAAAAGGCTGGTGCCACCCAGGATCACCGCAGCGATCGCGGACAATTCGTCGCCGGTGCCCCACTGGTAGCGGCCCGACTGTAGTTGCCCGGCGTAGAGCATGCCCGCCAGGGCGGCCAGGATTGCGGAGAGGAGCAGGACCCGGAAGGTGATCGATGTGGTGTTGATGCCGGTGAACTTCGACGCGATCGGGTTACCACCGGTGGCCAGCACCTGCCGGCCGAATCGGGTCTTGGCCAGCACGATCGCGCCGATGACCACGACGATGACCATCCAGACGATCAATCCAGGGATCGGTCCGATATTGCCGGACCCGAACACCTTGTTGTAGAGGTCGGACAGGATCGGTTGCGGCGCCGACTTGGTGATCCACTGGGCGACACCTGCGGCAATGCCGAGCATCCCCAGTGTGACCAGGAATGAGGGGATCTTGAGCATGGCGACCAGCGCGCCGTTGACGGACCCGACCACCACCCCGACGGCCAACCCGGCCAGGATGCCGAGGAAGACACCATAGTTGGCGATCGTCATGGCGGTGACGACGCTGGCCAGGCCAGCGGTGGCGCCCACGCTGAGGTCGATCTGCGCAGCGGCGATGACGTAGGTCATGCCGACTGCAATGATCGTCACGGTGGCGGTCTGACGGACGATGTTGAGCAGGTTGTTGCCGGTGAGGAAGCCGTCGCTGCCGAGGGTGACAGCGAAGAACAGGAATACGACGGCGAAGCCGATGTAGATGACGTAGCGGCGCCAGTCGAGATTGGCGAGCGGGCTTTTCTGCTCGGGGTTCGTGGTGGATGGACGGGTTGCGGTTTGGGTCATGTCAGACTCCTTGGACGGCGAGCTGGAGGGATTCTTCATCGGGGATGTCGCCGCGGTCGATTTCCTTCTCGATCGCACCGCCCCGCAACACAAGGACGCGATCGCTGACCGCGAGGAGTTCGGGCAGTTCGGACGAGATCACGATGACGCCCTTGCCGGCGTCGGCGAGACGTCGCATGACGTCGAGAATCTCGGATTTGGTGCCGATGTCGACCCCAGCGGTGGGTTCGTCCATGATCAGCACGTCCGGGTCGGTGCCGAGCCACTTCGCAATGACGACTTTCTGCTGGTTGCCACCGGAAAGCAGCCGAACGGGTTTACCAGGGTGCGCCACCTTGACCTGAAATTTTTCCAGCAGAGCTTTGGCCAACGCCTTGCCCGCCCGGTCGGAGACGAACGGGCCGCGCTGCAGCTGTCCGAGTAGGGGCAGCAACAAATTCTCTCGGACCGAATGGTCCAGGATCAGGCCCTGCAACCGGCGATCCTCCGGCACCATGGCGATGCCGTGTGCGCTGGCGTCGCGAGGGTTGTTCAGGCGGACCTGTTGCCCGCGGACGAGCACCTGCCCGGAGCTGATCGAATCGATGCCGAACAGCACCCTGGCAAGCTCGGTGCGGCCGCTGCCCATCAGCCCGGCCAGACCGAGGATCTCACCTTCGTGCAGCGTGAAACTGATGTCGTTGACCCGGGAGCCGGCCTGCAGGTGGCGCGCCTCGAACAATGCGGTCTTGGACAGCGGTCTTTCCCGTTTCTTGTATTCGAGCTCACCTTCGATCTTCCGCCCGACGATGCCCTCGACGATCTGCGCGGGCGTCACCTCACTGAGCCGCTTGGTGAACAGTCGCTGACCGTCGCGCAGGATGGTGATGCGGTCGGCAATCCGGTAGACCTCATCCATGCGGTGGGAGATGTAGACGATCGAGATCCCGCGTGCCTTCAACCGTTCGACCAATTGGAAGAGTGCCTCGGTCTCGTGCTTGGCCAGGCTTGCGGTCGGTTCGTCCATGATCAGCACCTGGGCGTCCTGAGCCAGCGCCTTCGCGATCTCGGTGAGCTGCCAGTACGCGGTGCTCAGGCTGCCCAGCACCGCGCCGGGGTTGATGTCGACCTCCATCACCTTGAAGACCTCTGCTGCTCGCTTGCGGGCTTCCCGGTCGTTGATCAGGCGAGCACCGCCCAGGGGTTCCGTGGTGAGGTAGATGTTCTGCGCAACAGTGAGGGTGGGGATCAGGCTGAACTCCTGGAACACCATGCCGATCCCGGCGGCCCTGGCACCGTGGATGGTGGTGTACGTGGCGGGCTTGCCGTCGATCAGGATCTCGCCCTGGTCGGGCGTGTACACCCCCTGAAGGATCTTCATCAGGGTCGATTTGCCGGCGCCGTTGCCGCCGGCAAGGGCATGTACTTCGCCCTTGGCGACTTCGAAGCCGACGTCGCGTAGAACCGACGTGGTGTCGAATGACTTGTAGATGCCGCGCATCTCGACGGCCAGGTGGGCGGTTCCGGCGGTTCCGGCCGATGCTGTGACTCCTGTGGTGTCGACCATGTGGGATGCTCCTTCGCTCTTGAGGGGGTCAGTTGTTGGCGACGAAGGAACTCCGCAAGTCTGCGGGGGGATCCTCGTGGTAGACCTGCTTCCAGGCGGCCAGGACGTTCTCGTGAGTCACCGCCAGCGCTGGCAGGGCAACATAGGGCGGGGCGTGCTTGCCGATGAACGCGCCGGCACCCAACCGGGCCTCCGTGACTCCCTGGTCGAACGGAACCTGGGCGCCCAGGCCCACCACCATGGTGTCCTTGGCCATGTTGATCGCCACGATTTTGCCGAGATCCTCGGTGGCGATCTTGAGGTTCAGGCGCCCGGCGGCGCGGGCGGCGGCCAGCACACCCTCTGCTGGCACGTCCCACACCGCCCAGATCCCGTCCAGGTCCGAGTGTTTGCTCAACATCGCGGCGGTGGCGTTCTGTGCCTGGGTGGCGAAGTCAGGGCCGCCGACGCCCTTGCTCTCGATGATCTGGATGCCTGGATAGTCCTGCTCCATGGTGGCGCGGAAGCCGTCGTAACGCTGCTTGGTGACGAAGAAGTCGGCATCGTGGTACACCACCCCGATCTTTCCCCGGCCACCAAGCGCCTTGGCCATCAGATGCGCCGAGATCACACCGTTACCGTAGTTATCCGCGGAAACTGCTGACACGTAATCCTTGCCGGCTTTGAAACCGGCCGGAATGTTGTCCATGAAGACCAGCTTGGCGCCGCCTGCAGCCGCTTCGCGATAGGCCGCGGCGGTGGCGACCGGGTCGGTGGGCAGCGAGACGATGATGTCCGGCTTCTTGGCCATCACCGTCTGCAGGTCCGAAACCTGCGTTTTCGGGTCGAACTTGGCGTCGGTGGTGGCAACGACCTTGATGCCCAAACGCCTGAACTCGGAATCGAGGCCATTGATCTGAGCCTGCGACCAGTCGTCGCCGCCCGTGTGCATGACGATTGCGGCTTTGAGTCCCAGCGACTTGATCTTCGCTACCTCGCCGTCGGTGAGGTCGGCACTGCCTGGCGGCGAGGCGGTTTCACCGTTGGGACCCTTGCTGAAAACCTTCCCGGCGATCTCCTCGAGGGCCTGATCGGCCACGGTGGAGGTTGGCTTGGCCAGAGTCTGACTGCCGCCGGGAAAGGCGCAGCCGGTCAGTGATGCGGTGGTCAGCGCTGCGGTGGTCAGCGCTGCGGCGAGCGCGGTGGTGACCGCAATGGATCGGATGGAGCGTTTCATGATGCCTCCGGATGGGGCGTGACAGGAATTCGATGCGAGGAGCGGCCTACTGGCCGACCACAGGGGACATCAGCGGCGGCTGCGGGCACGGTTTTTCAGCCGATCAGGGTCTCCAGAAACTTCTTGCTGATCTCGGCGGCGACCTTCGGATCGCCGTCATAGGTATCCAGCTCGACCACCAACCAACCGTCGTACCCGACTTCACGGACAGCGGAAAGGATTCCGTCGAAATCGAGATCGCCCTCGCCAAGCGGCTGGAAGGCGAATGGTGCCGTGCTGAGATCTTTGAGATGGACATGTGCGATGCGATCCGAATGTGCCCGGATCAACGCCGCCGGGTCACTACCTCCGGCCGCCAGATGGGCGGTGTCGGGGCAGAAGGCGATGCGACTACTGCTGAAGACGCGCTCGATCTCATCCGAGCTCTCGGCCATCGTGCCAAGATGCGGGTGATAGCTGGCCGCGAGACCATGCCGCTCGGCAATGTCCACCACGCGGTCAAGTCCTGCACCGAGGAGCAGGTAGTCCTCGTTGGTGGTGCCGGCCGCGCGTCGAGCCCCGCCGCCGACCACGAGGCGTCGGGCCCCGAACATCACGGCTAGTTCCGCGGCCCGGTTGATCCGGTACAACTCATCAGGCAATACATCCGAGTAGATGAAATTCGCCCCGGTGTACACGCTGATCAGTTCAATGCCGCTGCCCTCCAGCGCCTCGGTGAGAACCTTTGGTGTGGCCGTGAATTCGGCGAGATTGCCGTCGAACATCTCGGTCCCGGCATAGCCGGCGGCGGCGATGTCGGTGATGGCCTGTTCCATGGAGCCGGGGGAGCGGTAGTAGAGGTCCTTGATCGAGGTGACCCCTGACGGGTCACCGACGACGCCTTGGCCCCAGGTAATCGAGTGGTAACCCAGCTTCATCAGGGGTTGCCCTTTCAGTCGGACAGCAACGTTACTGTCATCCATGGCGACTTTTACCTGACGATTTGCAGCCAGGCGATGACTACGTGATGCTTGAGGACACTAGAGACCGGTCCCGCCCTCGTGCAATGGGCCCTAATTATGTTTTTTTCGACATAAATCTGGAGTTAAAGATGCCCCCACCCAGCCTCAGGCAATGGGCACCGGTCGGCCTCACCGTGCCTGCCCCCTTCTTGCGGGCGGATGGCGCCGAGGCCATGAGCTCGCTCGCTCGACTCATCGCAAGCGGCGCGGTCAGCAGTCGAACGGACCTCGCCAAACGAACAGGACTGGCCCGGTCGACAATCGGGGCCCATCTGGATCGCCTTCAAGACTCGGGCCTCATCCGCGAGTCGGGGATCGCCGAGCCAAGTGGCCGGGGCAGGCCCGCCCAGCGGTTGGAGTTGGTGCCCGACGCGGGATCTGTGCTGGTGGCCGATCTCGGTGTGCACAGCGCACGGCTGGCCGTAGCCGACCTCAGCCAGCGGTTGCTGGCCCAGGAAACACTCTCCATTCAGCTGTCCAGAGGCCCCGAGGACATCCTGGACCTGGTGGAGGAGCGCTGGCGCGACCTGCTGTCGGTGGCGAGGTGCATGCCCGATCGTGTGCGCACCATTGCGGTCGGCCTGCCCGGACCGGTCGATCGCTCCACAGGCACACCCGTCAGACCGCCACTGATGCCCGGGTGGGACGCCTTTCCTGTCGCTCAGGTACTGCGCGACAGGTTCAACTGCCACGTGCTGGTCAACAACGACGCCAACCTGATGGCGTTGGGCGAGGCACGGGCTTTGTCGCCGAACCAGTACCCCTTGATTTTCATCAAAGTGTCCACCGGGATCGGATGCGGGCTCATTGGCGCCTCGGGGGAACTGCACGACGGCGCCGATGGGGCTGCCGGCGACATCGGTCACATCCGCGTACCGGACAGCGACCATGTCGCCTGCCGCTGCGGCAACGTCGGGTGCCTGGAGGCGGTCGCCTCGGCCTCCGCCATGGTTCGGGCGCTGCAGGACAGCACCCCGGACTTCTCCATTCCGCCCGGTGACTTCACGGATGAGGAACTTCACGCGCTGGTCAAGCAAATCAGGCAGGGTGACTCACAGACAATCCGGCTGCTCAGGGAAGCGGCGATCGTGCTCGGCCGGCTCGTCGCCTCCATGGTCAACGTCATCAACCCGGCACGCATCGTGCTGGGCGGTGCGATCGCCGTGGCCAGCGACGACCTGCTCGCCGGGGTTCGCAGTGGTGTCTACAACCGGGCAATGCCGTTGGCCACCAGGAACCTGACGCTTGCACACAGCGTGCTGGGCCCGATCGCGGGTGTGGTCGGCGGCGCCGTCAGCGCCATCGAACACGTCTTGTCCCCGGAAGGACTCATCGCACTGACGACCCCTTCCTCACCGCAGGGCTCAACCCGCCCGCGACCTGCTGCCCACAATTCTGCGGATCACAAACTCCAGCCCCGTAGTCGGCGATGAACATGTCGCCTGTCCGGGATCGAGCTGTCACGCCGTCGCCGGACGCGATGCCGTCCTCGACATTTTGTGTTCAACCCCATGACTACGGAGCTCAATCGGAGGCACTGTGCCTCAACAGACATCGGCTGCGCTTGACCATCGGCGAGCCGAGGCCAGCCGGGCACAGCGGCTCCGGCTGTAGGGCTTCGCGGGTGCGGATGCGGACAGCAAGGCCGGCGGCAGAAAAGTGGTGCACCGTCGAAGCGCCGCGGCCGCTAGCTCCAGAGGATCCGGTCGAACGCTGCCAGCAATCGGCGGCCCTGCTCTTCGTCGAGCGAGGCCGCCCAGGCGATGCGCCCACGCAGATGAGCGCGGAAATCCGTTACACCGGAACGGTTCTGCTCGTCAGGCCCATCTCGTAGGCAGTTGTGCAGAATGGCCCGGAGCGTGTCGTACTCCTCCCGCGGTATCCGCAGCCGGGTGTTCACCACCACCCCGGTCACCTGCTGGCGTTGGCTCTGCCGCCGAATCCTGGTCTTACCGGCGTGCAGGACGAAGCCCTCTTCGGCGACGATGGTGCCGACCGCGGCGATCAGTGCCCCGGCCCGGACAGCCGGGTCCAGGCTGGAGAAGGTCAGGTCGTCGGCGTACCGGGTGTAGACCATCCCCGCCGCTGCGGCGTAGGCAGCGAGCCGACGATCCAGCCGGAAGGCGCACAGGTTCGCCAATTGCGGCGACGTGGGCGCCCCCTGCGGCAGGTGCGGCTCGGCCAGCCTGCGTCGCAGCCGGAACGCGGATCGGGCATCGGCGACTGTCGGCATCGTGGCCAGCACACCTACCGGAGTGGCCTGCGTGCACAGCCCCGTCAGCAGGTGCGCCACCGGCTCCGGATAACCCAAAAACCGAAGAACGCCGTAGATCCGACCGCCGGAGATCGACGCGAAGAACGACTCCAGGTCCAGGCTGATCAGCACGGCGGCGCCGACGTGTGGCGCCGCACCGGTCCGCACGGAACGGCCGGTCACGAACCCGTGCGCGGCGTCGTGGACCGGCACCGGGTGCAGCAGCTGGGTCAGGACCGTCCGTTGCGCCTGCCGGAGGCGGAACTTCGGCGCCTCCACCAGCCGCGCGCTGCCGGCCGAGGAGGCGATCCAGCGGGACCGATAGTGCTGTAGCTGCTGCGAATCAGCCCGCCGCTGCAGGCCCTTGGGGTCCGCGAACCACAGCAATTCCGGTATCGAGCAGTCCAGCAGCCGGGCCAGTGCGCCGACGTCGTCGACCCGGGCTACCGGGAAGGGGTGGCTCACCATGGTGGTCGGTGTGGTGAGCCGATGCAGCGGCTTCGGCATCCGGCGTCCTCGGCGGCCGGCTCGCTGTTCCACCTGGTCGAGTGCGGCGGAGGTCAGCACGAAGGCGGCGAGTTCACGCGGGCGGTCCAACGGGGCGCGGGGGTAGGCGGTCAGCACGGCCGCAGCCAGCCGTCGGGCCCAGCGGTGCCGGCTGCCCACCACGACAGCGGCAGCGGCGCGAAGGCCCGGGCCACTCCACAGGCCGACCAGGAACGCGTCGGCCAGCGCGGTGGCGAGGCGCTGACGATCGTCTCGCACCCGCGCAGACCCCGATTCGTCGTCGACGGATGACGGCGGGCGACCTGTCCTGCCTGGCCGGCGACGCCATGGGCGGAGCCCATCTGCTTGCCGGCGACGCATTGCCCTACTACCGCGATCAACCCCGGGGTAACCCCGGAGCGGCCGTCGAACTCCCACTTCCTGCAGAGTCCGACCAGCGTTCTCGACCGCCGCCATCCGCCTGGACTGCACGTTGCCATACCCACGCGGTCTAAGAGAATGGGAGGGTACCGGCGGACCCGACGACGCTAGGGTCAGGTCGCAGGCGATCCAGCCGATCGGAGGGGTGCCAGTGAAGCTCGATGCAAGTCCGACCGCCCGGGCGTTGCTCGCCCTGGAACTGCTCCAGGCCAGCCCCGGCATCACCGCGGACCGGCTCGCCGACAAGCTCGGCGTGTCGGAGCGGGCGGCCCGGCGGTACGTCGGCCTGCTCCGCGAAGCGGGCATCCCGGTCGAGTCGATCCGCGGGCCCTACGGCGGGTACCGGCTCGGCCGCGGGATCCGGCTGCCGCCGCTGATGTTCACCGCCACCGAGGCGCTGGGTCTGGTGATGGCCGTGCTCGACGGCCACCACGACGCCGGGAACGCCACCGATCCGGTCGGCAGCGCGTTGGGCAAGATCCTCCGAGCGTTACCGGGACCTGTTGCCGCGCAGGCGGAAGCAGTGCGCCGAGCAGCCGCTCCGGCCCCCGATCTGGCAGCGGCCCGACCTGATCCGCAGACCACGACCCGGCTGGTCGACGCCTGTTCCGCGCGCCGGACCGTCCGGCTGCGGTACCGGTCCGAGGCGGGAACCGAATGGGACACCGAGGTCGAACCCTGGGCCGTGGTCGTTCGTCATGGTCGGTGGTACCTGCTGTGCCGATCGCTGTCCGCGGACGCGCGCCGGGCCTACCGCATCGACCGGGTGCTCGAGGTCACCCAGCTCGCCGGTGCCTTCGTTCCGCCCGCGGAGCTCGACCCGATCGCCGATCTGGAGGACCACCTGGCGGTCGGCTGGGAGTACGCGGTCGAAGTGGTGATCGACGCGCCGCTTTCCGCCGTGGTCCCGTCACTGCCGCGCGCCCTCGGCAGCCTGCAGGCGATCGATGCGGATGCCACCCGCCTGGTCGGCAGTACCAGCAACCCGTGGTGGTACGCCGAGCAGCTGGCCGGGATCCCGGTCCCGTTCCGCATCGTGCAGGGCCCGGAACTGCAGCACACCGCCCGTGTCGTCGGGCAGCGGCTGTGCGCAGCGGCCGGACCGCCGGACCTGCCCGCCCTCGACTGAGCTCGACGGATCCATTCCGGCGGTGTCCACGGTCGCTGGCCGGCTTACCGCAATAGGCCACCAAGAGTGACTGGGTGAGTACACTAGGTTCATCTCGGTCAGGTGGAGTTGCCGCTGGGAGCCAAGTTCCTCTGCGGACATGGGGTACGCGCGCGCCGGATGGTTGCGCGGCGGAGGGTTCCCAATGAGTACGAATGTCCCGGTCGAACACGCCAATTCTCCGCACGGCAGTTCCCCCTTCATTCGATGACCGCCGCCGAAGTGGCCTCTGCGGTCACCCGCGACGCACTGCTCGCGCAGGCCGTCCAGGCCTCTGCCGACGCGGTGTTCTGCCAGGACATCGAGGGCACCGTCACCACCTGGAACCCGGCGGCAGAACGGATCTTCGGATACTCCGCGGCGCAGGTGCTGGGTCGACGGGCCGAGGAACTGCTTCCGGACGGCACCCGGGAGGAGCTGCTCGCCGCACACCGCACTGCCTTGTCCGGGGTACGGGTGGAACGGTTCGACAGTTGGCACCAGCGCAGCGACGGCACCTCGGTTCCCGTCAACGTGAGCGCCTCCCCGCTCTGGGACGACGACGGTCACGTGGTGGCGGTGGCCACCACGGTCGCCGACATCTCGGAGCGGGTGCGGCTCGATGTGGAGCTCGAACGGGTCAGCAACCGGCTGAGCCGGCAGAATGACGCCCTGACCAGATCCAACCGCGACCTGGAGCAATTCGCGTACGTCGCATCGCACGATCTGTCGGAACCGCTGCGGGTGATGACCGGGTTCGTCGCCCAGATCGAGCGCCGTTACGACTCCGTGCTCGATGACCGCGGCCGCCGATACATGACCCACATCGTCGAGGCCAGCGTCCGGATGCGGGCATTGATCGACGACCTGCTCGACTACTCCAGATTCCTCCGGGCGCCGCAGACCATGAGCACCATCGACACCGATGCCATTCTCGGCCGTGCGCTGAAGACTTTGGCGGGGCCGGTGTCCGAGGCCGGTGCAGTCGTCGAAGTGACGCCGCTGCCTACGGTCTGGTCGGACGCCGCCCACCTGGAATCGCTGTTGAGCAACCTGATCAGCAACGCCGTCAAGTTCCGGTCCAACGACAAACCCGTCCTGGTGCGGGTGGCCGGAACGGAGTCCGGCGGCTGGGTCACCCTGACCGTCGACGACAACGGCATCGGGGTGGAACCGGAGTATCGGGAGCGGGTGTTCCGCATGTTCCAGCGTCTGCACGTGCGGGAGGCATACGCCGGGACCGGGATCGGCCTGGCCATCGCCCAGCAGATCGTGGAAACGCACAACGGCCGCATCTGGATCGAGAATTCGGACCTGGGCGGAGCACGGTTCTGCTGCACCCTGCCGGCCGCATCAGCACATCGGGACGATCATGACTGATCCTTCGTTCAACCAGATCCTGCTGGTGGAAGACAGTCTCGCTGATATCGACCTGACGCTCGAAGCGCTCGAAGAGTCGAAGTTCGTCAACGAGGTCAACACTGTGCGCGACGGCGCGGCCGCGATCGCCTACCTGCGGCGCAGCATTGGTTATGAGGATTCGATTCGCCCGGATCTGATCATCCTGGATCTCAACCTGCCCAAGCGAAGCGGTCATGAAGTGCTGGAAAGCCTGAAGGCGGACAGCGAACTCCGTCGGATTCCCGTGGCGGTCCTGACCACGTCGGGGGCCGAATCCGACGTGGTCAAGAGCTACGACCTCGGAGCGAACTGCTACCTCACCAAACCGGTCGACGTCGGACAGTTCCTCGAGGTGGTGCAGTCGATCGAGGACTTCTGGTTCGGCGTGGTGCGGCTGCCGCCCCGATGACGTCGGCTGCCGCATCCTTCGCCCCGGCGATCGCCGGATCCCATCCGCTCAGAATCCTGCTGATCGAGGATTCGCGCGCAGATGCCGATCTCCTGCTGGACATCCTCGCCGACGAACTTCCCAAGGCGATCGTCGAGGTGACGGCGACGCTGGCGGAAGCCATCCCACTGTTGGCGCAACCGCTGGATATCGCGATCACCGACCTTTCGCTCCCGGATGCGCAGGGGCTGGAAGCATTGAGCGCCATCCTGACCGCACGGCCGGACATCGCGGTGGTGGTGATGACCGGGCGCCAGGACCGCGACCTCGCCCTGCTGGCCCTGTCGAAAGGCGCCGAGGACTATCTGGTCAAAGGCGTGCAGGACGCACGAGGAATAGCGACGTCCGTACTGTTCGCCGCGGAGCGGCGCGGGGCCGAGCATCGTGCGCACAGCTACGAGCGGCTGGCGCTGAGTTTGCTCGACGCGATGGAATCCTCCACCTGTGCGGTCGACGGGTCCGGCACGATCATCGCGGTCAACAAGGCCTGGCGCGATTTCGCCACTTCCAACCATGG
>CAXSEW010000083.1:0-11195 GCA_964236185.1 uncultured Nakamurella sp.
TCTCGGTTCCGTCGGCCACTACGGCGACCCACGCCGGACCGTCCGGCCGGATGGCAGTGAGTTCAGCGCCGACACGGACATCGACCCCGTCGCCGACAAGGGCGTCGGTGACCAACTGTGCTGCGTCGGCATCTTCGCGAAGCAACAATCGTCGACCCGCTTCGGCGATGGTCACCGTGGACCCGAGGCGGGCGAACGCCTGACCCAACTCGCAGCCGATACTGCCACCGCCCAGCACCAGCAACCTGGTTGGCAGCTGTGCGAGGTCGAAGACTGATTCGTTGGTCAAGGGCGCGGCCGCCGCCAGCCCCGCTATCGGAGGGATCACCGGGGCAGCGCCGGTGGCGACCAGAGCCTGCCGGAACCGGACCGGGTGCTCGTTCACGATGGCGGAGCGCGGGCTGGTGAAGACGGAAGAGCCATGGACCGCGCGCACTCCGGCGGCGCGCATCGCCGCGGGCGAGTCGGTGGGTTCGATGGTCGCGATCGCCTGCCGGACGTGGTCCAGAACCGCCGGGAAATCAACGGTGACACCGTCGACGTGGATGCCGTAGCGATCGGCGGTGCGGGCATGGTGCGCGGAGTGTGCGGCGCTCAGGAGTGCTTTGCTCGGCACGCATCCGGTCCAGAGGCAGTCCCCGCCGATCCGGTCGCGTTCGACCAACAGCACGCTGACGCCGAATCCGGCGGCGGTCTTGGCCGCGACCAGGCCTGCCGTACCGCCGCCCACGACCAGCAGGTCCCACGCTGTGCCGTCGGGTGGGGCGGTGTCGTCGGATTGCCAGTGAGCCGAGTCCGGAGTGTGCGCGGGCAGCGCGGCGATTTCGGCGGTCATCGAGCGGCCGACAACGGATACGTCGGTATCGTCGTGAGTGTCATCGTCGATTTCTCCCGGTTCAGGGGTGAAGTGGATGTGCGGTCAGAGGCTTGGTTCCGGTCGTCAGGTGGACGTGCCCGCCGGTGAGGATCTGGTGCGTGGTCTGTTCCGCCTCGGTCAGGACCTGCTGCCACACTTCGCGAGAGAGATGTACTCCCCCGGTGAAGGACGTCAGCATCACCAACGGGGCCAGCAGCCGCCACCGACCAGCCGGCAGTGACGTGTCGACCACAGCAACGCGTCCACCAGCACGCAGCAGTGCCCACGCCTGTTGCCATGCCTGCCGCCAATCGCCGATGACCGAGAGCGAGTAGGCGAAGATCACCGCGTCGAACTCCCCGGTCATCATCGCGTGCAGCCGCGCGGCGTCACCTTCCACCAGTGTCACGTTCGACCACCCGTGCTCGTCGACCCGCCGACGGGCTTGTCGGAGCATCGCTTCGGAGGCATCGACACCGACGACCTCACCGGCCGCGCCGATCGCGGACAACAGGTACGGGAGGTTCAGCCCGGTACCGCATCCGACATCGAGCACTCGCATTCCGGGAGTCAGCCTCAAGCCGTCGATCGCCTGACGACGACCCGGCCGATAGATCCACCGCTCCATCGACACCACGTCATACACCCGCGCTCCCCACCGGTAGCGGGGCAACCGCAGGATCGGCTTCATCTGCCCAGCATGCCGCCGCAGCGACTCACCCCTGCCCATTCGAACCGGATCTACGGTTCTTCGGCTGGCACGACGGTGCCGGCGTCGGCGGACAGGCAGATCTGAACCTGCGATCCGAGTGGGACGGAGGTGCCGACCGGCGCGTGCAGCTGGACCTGGGTGCCTCCCGGTAGCTCGACCTGTACGGCCAGGTGGGTGCCGGCGAACTGCGCCGCGACCGCCACGCCGGAGAGCTGTTGCCCGCATTCACCTTCCGCTTGTCGGGGTCGCTGGGTGTCGGCCAGCAGGATCCATTCCGGGCGGATGACCAGCACCGCGGGCCCGTCGGCTAACCGGGTGGCCCTGACCAGCGGGACCCCAGCAGCGCGGAACACCCCGCCGGCGGCTCGGCCGGGGAATTCATTGGTGACGGCGAAGAACCGGGCGGCCGCCAGCGACGGTGGGTCGGTGTAGAACAGGCTCGGCTCACCGTGACCGGCTATCCGCCCGGACAGCATCAGAGCGATGCGGTCGGCCATCTGCACCGCCTCGGCCTGGTCGTGGGTGACGAAGACGGTTGTCACCCCCGAGTCGGCGTGCAGCTCGGTCACCAGATCACGCATCTGGCTGCGCAGCAGTGGATCCAACTGCGAGAACGGCTCGTCGAGAAGGAGCACCTGCGGTTGCAGGATCAGTGCCCTGGCCAACGCCACCCGCTGTTCCTGCCCGCCGGACAGCTCACCGACCCGGCGCCGCGACAGTTCGCCCAGCTGGACCTTCTCCAGCATCTGCGCCACCTGTCGCCGGATGGAGCGCCGGTCGACCCCTTGCATCCTGAGCCCGAATCCGACGTTGTGCGCGACGTCCAGATGCGGGAACAGCAACGGCTTCTGGAATACCAACCCGACGGGGCGCCGCTGCGCAGGCTGGGTGAGCACCGACCGGCCACCGATCATGATGTCACCCGCATCGGGGGCCAGCAGCCCCGAGATGATCGCCAGGGTGGTGCTTTTGCCGCAACCCGAGGGCCCCAACAGCGCAGTGAGCGAGGCGGCCGGGAAGTCGGTGGTGACATCGGCGACGGCGACCGCCGTCCCGAAAGACTTTCGCACCCCGGAGAGGGTGATGTGAGCGGCGTTCACAGCCGTCCGAACGCGACGACTGCGCCGTTGCGACCGGACAACACCCGGGAGGCGACGGCCACCAAGAGTAGCGGCGGAACGATGATCAGCAGCGCCAGCGCTGCAGCGGAGGTGGTATCGGAGGACCCGATGGCGGCGAACAGCAGCAGCGGCAAGGTCTGCACCTGTCCACCGCCGATCAGCAGCGTCAGTACGTATTCACTCCAGGAAATCAGAAAGGAAAACAGTGCGGCCAGCGTGATAGCCGGGCGCAGCATCGGCACCGTGACCGACAGCAGCACGCGAAGTGGCCCTGCACCCAAAGCGGTGGCCTGCCGTTCGTAGTCGATGTCCAGGTTGGCGAAGGCGCCGGCCAAGATGGTCGCGGCGTAGGGAACGGTGGGCATCAGTTGCACCAGGATGACGCCGCCGACGGAATCCGAAAGGTGGTAGCGGACGAAAAAGATCTGCACGCCCAAGGTGACCGCCAATCCGGGCACGATCACCGGCGCCAACAGCAGGAACTGCACCAGGCGACGACCTCGGAAGGAATACAGTCCGACTGCCCGGCCGGCCGGGAAACCGATCAGGCAGGCCAGCACCGCCACCGCCACCCCGATGCCGGCTGAGAGCCCGAGTCCGGACAGTATGTGCGAGCGCGGATCCACCAGCTGCGCCACGCCGCGACCGCTCCACTGCTGAGGTAGCAACGCCGGATACCGCCACTGGCCGGCGAAAGACCAGATCAGCAGCGGCACCAGGGGTAGCAATACCCCGCCCAGCACCACCACCGTCGCTGCAGAGCGCCTCCAGGATGCCTTCACTGCGCCCTCACAGGCGTCGACCGGCGAGGCGTCCGGCGAGCGCCAGGTATCCGCCGACGGCAAGGCTGGTGAGGACGGCGATGAGCACCGCGACCGCCATCGCCTCGGGCCGGCGGGTCAGGTCGGTGTCGTTGTAGTACTGCAGCGCCACCACCGGCAGGGTCGCCGGATACGGCCGACCCAACAGATACGGCACCTCGTAGGAGCCCGCGGTGAACGCGAGCACCAGCACCGATCCTGCCGTCACCGCCGGAGCGATCGAGGGCAGTATGACATGCCGGAGCTGCTGCCACCGCTCCGCACCCAGACTCTGGGCGGCCTGCTCCAGATCCTGTACTCCGCGGCTCAGCGCTGCCAGCACCACGACCGTGAGGAAAGGGGTCTCCTTCCAGACATACTCCGCGATGATCGCCACGCCGAACCGGTCGCTGGTGATCGCCGGGAAGGCGGAGGTCGAATCGGTGAAACCCGCGGCGTGGCTGATCCTGGACAGCAGGCCGCCCTGGGACAGCAACAGCAGCATGCACAACGCCCCGACCAGATGCGGCACAGCCAGGTTCGCCTGGAAGATTCCGGTGAAAGCGCTACGGGCCCGACCCAGGCGCCGGATGAGCAGGGCGGCGCTCACGGCCAGCAGCGCCGACGTCCCGGTCGCGGTGATCGCCACCCGCGCGGTGAGCGCCATCGACGCCCGGACGGCCGGATCGGTGAACAACTCGCCGTAGGCGGCCAACGACCACTGCCAGCCCGGCAGGAAAGGCTGATAGCCAAGGCTTTGTGCGACGGCCTGAGTCACTCCGGTCAAGAAGAAGACCGCCACGACCACCAGCGCCGGAGAAAGCAGCAGGGCGATCCGGAGCCTTCGGCGCACGGGCGGGACGATACCCGGCGCAGCCAGGACGTGCGGAGCGACCTCTGCGGACCGGCCGGGCGCGGATGGAGGCACGAGGTCTACTTCTGCAACACGTTGCTCTTCCAATCCTTCTCTATCCGGGCGATGTAGGCGGCGGCCAGTTCCGGCTGGACATTCGCGGTCAAGGCGCTCAGCGGCAGCACCGAGGAGTTGCGGGGCACCGCGGCGAACTCGGCGCGGACCGCGGCACTGGTCCGGGACAGGTCGATACCGGGATAGCTGCCCTCCGCGGTGAACAGGGCCAGCTGTGCCTGCGGGTCCTGCAGCACGTTGGCCAGCACCATCGCGCCGGCGTGATCACCGGCATTGGCCGGTATCGCCAGAAAACTGCGGTTGCCGATGTTGCCGCCGGCGAGGACCGCCTCCCGGGTACTTGCCGGAAAGAGCCCCGTCTTCACCCTGTCCGCCACCGCGCCGGGTCCGTAGCTGAAGAAAGCGCTGATCTCACCGTCGCTGTACAGCTTCTCGACCGCGTCCTGGTTCTGCGGGTAGGTCGCGCCGCCGCGCCACCACGACTCGGCTGCGGCGTTGAGTCGGGGCCACAGCTTCGCCACCGCTGCAGCGTATTTGGATTCGTCGAACTGGCCGGCCAGCGAAGACGGTCCACCGATGGTGTCGTACAGAATCGTGCGGACGGCCATCGACCCGGTGAAGTCCGGCAACGCCGGGTAAGTGAATTTGCCGGGGTTCGCCTTGGCCCAGGCCAGCAGCGAGGACACGGACTTGACATCAGCGGGTTGCAATTTCGCGCTGTCGTAGACCAGCGCGGAATCCGCCTGCTGCCACACCGCTTCGCACCCATTGACCGGGACGCCGAAATCGCTGCTCACGGCCGGATCGGCAAAGTTCACGAACCGGGAATTCGGGAGCACCTTGTCCCAACCGCACGACCACAGCTTCGCCTGCACCCCGGTGGCGAAATTCTCGCCATTGACCCAGATCGCATCGACCGAGCCACCGGTCTTCCGGCCGGCCTGAACCTCACCCACCACCTTGTTCACCGCATCGGCGGTGTCGGTGATCTTCACCTGGTTGAGCTTCACGCCCAACGCCTCGAGGCGGTCGGCGACGTAACCGGTCACGAAGGTGTTGAGGGTGTCATCGCCGCCGTACATGTACCAGTCGACCGTCTGACCTTTGGCCTGCGCGAGCACCGAATTCCAGGACGTCGATACAACGGGTCCCGAGGATGCCGTCGAGCCGTTGGTCGTCGCTGAGGTGGCCGGGCCGGCCGCCGGGGATGCGGATGAGGTAGTGCTGGTTGTGGAGGTTGTGCTGGCTGTGGAGGTGGTGCTGGCTGTGGAGGCTGTGCTGCATGCGGCCGCCGGCAGCGTCAGCGCGGCAGCCAGAGCGATCAGCCGGACACGGGCGTGGATAGCCATCAATGAGATTTCCTTGTCCTGGCCCTGGAGGGGTCGACCGTGGCAGATCGTTGCGGCGTTACTGTGAGAACGGTGACGCCGTAAACGATCCGCTGTACCGCAGTCACCACGACAGCCGCGGTGAACACCCAGGCGACCAATTGCGCGTGGGCGGGGAACAAGCAGAACAGCACATACACGATCACCGTCTCGGTGCCCTCGGCCAGGCCCCCGACGAATCGCAACGACCGCTCGTCCCCACCGGGATTGCCCCGCTTCTCGATCAGGGAGGACAAAGCAAGAAATGCTGTTCCGGAGACGTAGTAAGCGGTGAGCAGGGCCAACGCGGCGATGCGGGCCGAGGGCACGGCGACCGCGACGGCCACGACGAAACCGGCGTAAATGCTGAAGTCGGCGACGATGTCGAGGAACCCACCGAGTTCGGTGGCGCCGCGGCGCCGGGCGGTCGGGCCGTCCAGGCCGTCCAGCAGGCGGTTGAGCAGCCACAGTACGAGACCCAGCGTCCACTGGCTGTACCCGACGGCGACGCACGAGCCGACACCGAACACCCATCCCGCTGCGGTGAGCGCGATCGGCGACACCCCGGCGTCGGACAGGGCACCGCCGGCCGCCTGCAGCGGTCGGGCCATCAGCCGGCGGGCCGACCGGTCAAGCATCAGCGACCGGCCGCACCGGACGTCGGGGCATGTCTGATGCGGTTGCCGGTCACCGGGGCCAGCGGCAGCAACGCCCGCAGGGCGACGTTCTCCGTCGGGTCCAGCACACCGTGCTGCACACACGCGGGCACCAACTCCCCGGTTTCCGGGTGCGCCATCGCGTACGAACAAGCCTGCAGCCGCTCCTGGGTAGCTCTGAGCTTGGGGTCGGTCAACGACTCCCCCCGTTGCATCGCCTCCCACGCCGGAGTGACGTCGGCCGCGTCCATGAAAGAATGCATCACGAAGCTGACCGACCGGACCTTGCCGCGCAGCAACCTCCGCAGGCCGACCGTCCGGACCAGGCGGACCGCCCAGCCGGTGAAGGTGGAGACCACGATGGGATGCCGAACCGCGACCCGGGCCACCTTCACGGCCAACAGGTGGATCGGGGTGCCGGAGAAGTTGACGCCGCCCAGGTAGCGGAAGAACACGTCCCGCACACGCAGGTCCACCGGTACGCGGTCGTCCAGGAGCGGGAACCATCGATCGCCGGCGTAGAACCCGTACGCGGTGCGGTTGCAGCGCACATCACCGTTCTGGAAAACATCGAACGGAAGCCTGCTGCCGGCGCCCCGTTCGATCTGCCCCCAGACCTCGTCGGCGCCTATCTCCCGGTAGCCGTCATGCCAGCGGCGGTCGTCACCGACGAACGCGGCGGGCTGGAAGGAGAACATCCCGAACCCGTAGTCGCGGCACGCGCTGACGACCTCGGCGATCTGATCCACGTTCCGAGGCGTCACGGTCATGTTGTGCGCCAAGAAGTACCGCACGCCGTGCTCTCGCTTCAGGCGGGCGAACATCGCTGCGAACCGCTCCCGGTAAGGGTTGAGGGACGCTTCGTCAGCGGGCCGTTCGATGCCGCGGCGCCCGAACATCAACATGTCGAAGTGCCCGGCGAAGGACAGCCGCGGCAGCCTCTTCTGTCCCTGCGGATCCAGCGCCAACGCAAGCAGGTAGTCGTAGTCGAAGTCGCCGTGGGTCATGCTCATCGGTTCCCGGCCGAACTGCCGCATGATCGCCAGCGTCTCCGCGTGGTCCTCCGGCGGCAGCAGGGTGACCTCCCCGCCGATCAGCTGGGCGTGCGCCCGTGGCCCCCGCACCTGGTGCAGCAGGGCCATCTGCTCCGCGACCTGCGAGCGGGTGTGCTCCCCGCTGACCGCGACGCGGTTGGCATCGCGGGAGTGGTAGCACGGCGTACAGGCAAGATTGCACTTGGGGAATACCCCGTGCGTCCCCTCGCACCCCACCGCGTGCTGACCCAGCGTCTGCGATTTCGTTCGCGCTCCCGGCGGCAGTTCGGCCCACCTGCGTACCAGCGCCGCCTTCGTGTCCGGATGCACCGGTCTGGTCGACAACTCGGCCCTACGCAACCAACGCGACAACTTCAACGAACACTCTCCTTAGACAGCCACCCTCACAGCGTGCCAGACAATGACCCGATCCGGGTCCGGCAGGCCAGCAGAGAGGCGGCCGACCATTCCAAGAGGATCAAATCTTCCCGGTCAGCGGCAATCACCTTTGCTGAGCGCCGTGGTCGTGCGCGTGGACGAGGCTCAGAACCGAAGAACGGGCAGGCCGGCGGAACCGGGGTTCGTTGCTCTGGTCATGGCCGGCTCCAGCACCTCCTGGATCACCAGTTCGGCGACGTAGTGCACCTGCCCATCGATGACATGGCCGGCAAACGCAGACGATTTGCCGGCACCCTGGGGTCGAGCCCGGGGGCGAGTGCCGATGCGTCGGCGCAGCTCTCGCCCTGTTCCAGGGCAAAACAGGCAACGTAGACCAGAGCAGCCACTGTCGTCTCGCCGGGGTCGACAGCGGTGACGGCGCCACCGTAGAAATGGCCGACGAGAACGCGCGTCGGCGTTGTCGTGAGACGCATCGTGGAACACAAGATGGATGCGATCGAGTGTTCTGCAGCAAGAAATCGCACCCGAGACGCCTACCAGTGGTGATGACAATCGATCCGTCGGCTGACGCTTCGCGCCCCCCGCGCCGGTAGAACTTGAACCCATGAGGCCAGTTCACCCGACAGATGGTGTGAATGCCACATGCTTGGCAACCGGTACTGAGACCCACCAGACGCACCGCACCTGCTAAATCGACATCAACCCCCACCATGTCCTGGCTGCCGTTCATTGTGGCGACAGCGGGCCAGTTTTCTGACCGCGCCGACGGGCCGGCAGAGCAATGCCGCCGAGCAGGATGTCGGCGACAGTCGCGGCGTGCTGATCGGCGTCAGCGTGCGGGTGCGCGTCGAGAAAACCCAGCATGCTGTCGACAGCACCCTGGTAGGTCACCGCCAACAGCAGCGGGTCCAGGTCCGCCCGGAAGTCCACGTCAGTCACTGCTGAGCCGGCGACAGCACGTCGTCGATAGCCTGCTTGCTAGGACCGGCGGTCCTAAGCAGTGCGAACTTGGTTACGTCCATTTGCTTTTGCTACGCGAAGGCCGGCGTCTGCGCGGGTCAGCATTTCCTGCAGGTCCGGCTCACCGCCCGGCGGGTGATGGGCGATTCCGACGGACATGGTGATCCGCAGGCCTTGGTCGAACGTGAGAGCGCTGACGGCGATGCGCAAGCGAGTCGCGACCACGAGAGCTTCGCCTTGGGCGAGCGGGTAAAGGATGACGACGAATTCTTCTCCACCGAATCGGCCGATGTCGTCGTGCACGCGCAATTCTTTGACCAGGCATTGCGCGACGCCGGCGAGCACCCGGTCTCCGGTGAGATGCCCGTACGTATCATTTACCCCCTTGAAGTGGTCGAGGTCGCAGAACAGCACGGTGACGGGCTCGTTGCGGCGGTGCGCGCGGGTGAGCACCGCCTGGGCGTGTTCGGTCCAGGCGGTGAGGTTCAACAGGGCGGTCTTCGGATCGATCGCTGCCGCTTGGTGCAGGGAGTTGACCAAAGAACTGCGATGCAGATAGGCCGCCAGGATGACCGCCACCGGGGTCAGCGCGGGCGTGTGCATGAGAAATTCCGCCGTGACGATACCCAGGGTCAGGGTCGCCACTTCGAACCCGAGAGCCTCGGTGTCCGGTAGTAGGTCGCGCAGCCGGGGCGGTCGTCGGGTTGCCCACATCCCGGTGACCAGTACTCCGAAATTGACCAGGGTGAACACGAGTAATGCACCAACGACGGCGGCCGAGGCAAGCAGCCCACTTCTCAGTACGTTTCCACTTCCGGCGATGGTCAACGACGCGGACGCTGCTTCGGCGGACAGCATCACCGTGGCTCCGGCGAACACCACCCGGTAAGGCACTCCGGTTCTGTCGCGAGTACGCCGCACCAAAATCTGTAGATACAGCACCGCGATCAGCACAGCGGCCCATCCGGCAGGAACCGTCAGAACAGCAGCGAATGCCCACACCGACACCTGGTTGGAGACGACCCTGTCACCGCCGGGCGACAGATAGCGCTTGAGCCGTTCAACCCGGGCACCAGCTTCGCCATAACCAAGCGCAACGACGGCCAGTACGGCGAACCGCAGCCAATCGCCAGTTGGCATCCGCTGGCCGATCAGCAACGCCGACGTCAGTACCAAAGCGATGAGGTCAACCAGAAGTAGGAAGAAGCGCGCGAGCTTGGAGACCGTGTGTAACCGCCAGCGTCGCGGTGCCCACGAGTGGGTGGAGATCTTGGCCGGAAAGCGTGAATCAGCGCTCACGGCACGTCACCTCACCGATGTCAGTGTTACGCATTGTATTTATAATGTCACTGCAGGTACGTCGCATGGTTCAGTACCCGCCAACAGCGCCCACCTAACGATTTTGGCTGGTATCCGACCGGTCCGCATACCCATCAACAGGCGTGATCTCGACGGGAGGGCAGGTGAACAGCGATGAGCAAGGCCTGGGACTGGTGAACCCCCACCAGCAGTGACCACCCGCAGCAACCCAGAAGCAAAGGCAGGTGAACAGCGATGAGCAAGGCATGGGATTGGTGAATAGCGGGTGCGCTTGAAGCGCGGCGCGCGGCGGGAGACATGCCCGGTGACGGCGGCTAGCACTTCGGGCGTCGGTGTCGGTGCCGGAGGAGGGCGAGCCAGCTCCCGGCAACGGTGGCGGTGGCTCCGGCGACGGTGATGGCGGTGGACGGCGCAGCAAATTGGGTGATGAAGCCGGCGCCGAGTAGACCGACGCCTTGGGCGCCGAGAAGCCCGGCCGAAGCGATGGCGATGCCTTGGGCGCGGAAGGCCGGCGCGATGGTGGAAACGAATTCGGTGACGACCTGCACCTGATAGCCGGTGAAGCTGCCGGCCAGGGCCCACAGCGCGCAGGTCAGGGGAAGTCCGGGAGCGATTGCGCAGAAGATGAGCGGTATGCCGGCGGCAGCGGCGAACGGGCCGAGCAGTGCCGCGCGGAGAGGGGCAGTCAGCCACCTCGTGTACAGCAGAGTGCCGACAAGCACTCCGCCGGGACCGACGGCCAGGAGCAGTCCTACTGTTCGCGGCCCACCCCCGAGCTGATGCGCGTATGGCGCTGCCAGTCCCTCGGGAACGACGATGAGTCCCAGCAGCCAGGAGAAGGCCAGCAGCAACAGTAGTTGCCGGTTGCCGAACACGGCTCGGGTTCCGTCCAGCCAACGGCGCGTCGGTAAGGGTGGTGCCTGACCGTGGGCCGCGGCTTCCGAGCGCGGCTGTGCAATGGGCGGGCGGCGGCGTACCCCGAAACGAATGATCACCGCGGAAAGCGCGAAGGTAGCCGCGTCGACAGCCAGGGCCCAACGCG
>CAXSEW010000084.1:0-11041 GCA_964236185.1 uncultured Nakamurella sp.
GTTGGCTTCGATGTGCGCTCCTGGGGCGTTGTCGGCCTGGGCGCCGGGATGATCGCTGCGGCGGCCGCCGGCGGCCGCACCGTCCGGCCGGTCGGTGCCATCGCCTTCTTGCTGGCCGGGGCGTCGATCTCCGTTGTGCGGCTGGTCATCCCGGCGTCGGTGCGAGCGGCGGACGGTTTCGCCATCGCGCCGGGGTGGTACGTCGGCTGGGCCACAGCCGCCCTGTTCGTACTGGCTGCGGCGGTGCTCGCCGTGGGCGCAGGCCGCATCGTGACGGTCGACGCCGGCGCTCCGGACGGCGGCGGTCGACCGGGAGCCGCCCGGCGACCGCAACCTGCCCGCGACGCCGGGCGGGCGGCCGACCGGCGGGGCGCGGGGCCGGGTGGCAGACGCCCGACGGGCAAGCGGCCGTCTGCGGGGGCGTCATCGCCGAGGGCGAAGGGGCGCGCCTGACGCGCCAGGGAGTAGGAGTGTGCGGTCCACATCACGGGTGGGATAGCTCACCTGGGGGGATGTGTGCTGCTCAGGGCTCGGCCAGTAGGGTTCTGCACGGTCCACGACGCGCCCGGTTTCGAGCGCGCTGGACCGGAGCAGCCGCGACAACGAACGCCTCAGCAGTCGGGAGCACACGTGGATCTCTACGAGTACCAGGCGAAGGAACTCTTCGCGAAGCACGGCGTCCCGGGTACGGCCGGTGAGACAGCCACTACGGTCGAGGACGCTGCGGCCATCGCCGAGCGGTACGGCAAGGCCGTCATGGTCAAGTCGCAGGTCAAGGTCGGCGGCCGGGGCAAGGCCGGCGGCGTGAAGTTCTCGCCCGACGCGGCCGCCGCAAGGCGCAACGCCGAGTCGATCCTCGGGCTGGACATCAAGGGTCACATCACCCGCACCGTGCTGGTCACCGAGGCCGCCGACATCGCCGAGGAGTACTACGTCTCGTACCTGCTCGACCGGTCCAACCGCACGTATCTGGCGATGGCCAGCCGCGACGGCGGCATGGAGATCGAGGAGCTGGCTGTCGAGCGCCCGGAGGCGCTGGCCCGCATCCCGGTCGACGCGATCGTCGGCGTCGACGCCGCCAAGGCGCACGAGATCGCCGTCGCCGGCAGGTTTCCCGACGAGGCGCTGGATCAGGTAGAGAACGTCCTGATCAAGTTGTGGGACGTCTTCGTCAAGGAGGACGCCACCTTGGTCGAGGTCAACCCGCTGGTCAAGACCCCCGACGGCGTCGTGCTGGCACTCGACGGGAAGGTGTCCCTGGACGACAACGCGTCGTTCCGGCACCCGGACCACGAGGCGTTCGTCGACAACGCGGCGGAGAATCCGCTCGAGGTCGCCGCAAAGGAGAAGAACCTCAACTACGTCAAGCTCGACGGTCAGGTCGGCATCATCGGCAACGGTGCTGGACTGGTCATGTCGACGCTGGACGTCGTCGCCTACGCGGGGGAGGCCCATGGCGGCGTCAAGCCGGCCAACTTCCTGGACATCGGTGGCGGGGCGAGCGCAACGGTGATGGCGAACGGACTCGAGATCATCCTCGGCGACAAGGATGTCAGGTCGGTCTTCGTCAACGTCTTCGGCGGCATCACCGCCTGTGACGCCGTCGCGAACGGGATCGTGCAGGCGCTGGAGATCCTCGGGCCGGAAGCCAACAAGCCGCTCGTGGTGCGGTTGGACGGCAACAACGTCGACGAGGGCCGCCGCATCCTGTCCGAGGCCAACCACCCGCTGGTCACCCTCGCCGACACCATGGACGAAGGGGCCGACAAAGCAGCCGAACTCGCTTTCGCGGCCGCGAAGTAAGGGACTGAACACATGTCTATCTATCTGAACGCTGATTCCAAGGTTCTCGTGCAGGGCATCACCGGCGGCGAGGGCACCAAGCACACTGCGTTGATGCTGAAGGCCGGCACCCAGGTCGTCGGTGGGGTCAACGCCCGTAAGGCCGGCACCGCCGTGTCGCATACCGCGAAAGACGGTGCTGCGGTTGAGCTTCCGGTCTACGGAACTGTCGTCGAGGCGGTCGAGCAGACCGGCGCGACGGTGTCGATCGTCTTCGTGCCGCCCGCTTTCGCCAAGGACGCGGTGATGGAGGCGATCGACGCGGGCATCGAACTGCTGGTCGTCATCACGGAGGGCATCCCGGTGCAGGACTCCGCCGAGTTCTGGGCCTACGCGCTGAGCAAGGGCAGCCTCACCAGGATCATCGGTCCGAACTGTCCCGGCATCATCACCCCCGGCGAGTCGCTGGTGGGCATCACCCCGGCGAACATCACCGGGAAGGGACCGGTCGGCCTGGTCTCGAAGTCGGGCACGCTCACCTACCAGATGATGTACGAACTGCGGGATCTCGGCTTCTCCACCGCGATCGGCATCGGCGGCGACCCGGTGATCGGAACGACGCACATCGACGCGCTCGCCGCCTTCGAGGCCGATCCGGAGACCAAGGCCATCGTGATGATCGGCGAGATCGGCGGCGATGCGGAAGAGCGGGCCGCTGCGTTCATCAAAGACAACGTGACCAAGCCGGTCGTCGGCTACGTCGCCGGCTTCACCGCGCCCGAGGGCAAGACCATGGGTCACGCGGGGGCCATCGTCTCCGGCTCGGCCGGTACCGCCCAGGCGAAGAAGGAAGCGCTGGAAGCTGTCGGCGTCAAGGTCGGCAAGACGCCGTCGGAGACCGCGCGACTGCTGCGTGAGGTACTCGCCTGACCACTGGATTTTTCAGCGCAGCACGGGCCGGCACATCCCCGATCGGGATGAGTCGGCCCTTGCTGCGTCCGGGGAGGTGTTCGGGCCGGAACCACCCGGACGCTGTCGGCGGTGTGGGATAGGTTCGCAGTGCTGCGCAGCTGTGTGAACCGCGCTGCGACCGAGACATTGAAGTGACACCGAACGATGTGAAGCGAGGGTCGGAATGAGTACTCCCTATCCACCGGCGGGCGGCGGCCAACAGCCGCCCGGCCCCTACGGCGCACCCGGTCCGGCACCCTGGGGTGCCGGTCCCGGCGGGCAGTCCTACGGCGGTCCTGGTGCGCCCGGACCGGGCTATGGCGGATATGGCGGCCCCGGCGGCGGCCCGTCCGGGTACGGCCCCGGTCAGCCGGGGGCCGGCCCGCAGGGCCCAGGGCAGTACGGTCCGGGCCCGCAGGGTGCCGGGCAGTACGGTTCCGGTCCGCAGGGTTCCGGTCAACAGGGTCCGAGCGGCCAGTACGGTGCGCCTGCGCAGCAGACTCCGAAGGCGCCGAAAGCCCCGAAGGCACCCCGCAAGCCGGTGGATCTGGGTCGGTTGCTGCCGCTCGCGTTGGGTGCACTGGGAGTGCTGGGGTTCATCTTCGGCTTCCTGCACGCGGTATCGGTGGACGTCGACCTCGGCGCAGCATCGTCTTCGGTCTACCAGACGCACGGTTACCTGCCGATCCTGACGGTGATCGTCGGGCTCTTCGGGGTCGCGCCATTGCTCCCGGGCGGCAAGAAGTACACGCTGCCCACCGCGCTGCTGGCAGTGGCGACTCTGCTAGCAGCCATCACGGCGCTGACCTCAGGTGTCTCCGCCGAAGGCCCGGGTATCAGCCGGGGCGCGGGGCTGATTCTGTTGCTCGTCGTCGCGTTGCTGCAGGCCGCGGTGGCCGTCTACGCCTGGCTCACCGACTCGGGTGCACTGAAGCCGTCCACGGGCAAGGGCGGTCCGGCGTCCTCGTCGGCGGGTTCGAGTTCGAGCCCCGGCCAGCTGCCACCGGTTTTCGTTCCAAGCTCCGGTGGGCAGTCAGCACCCCGGCCGCCGACCGGCGACCGGAGCAGTTCCGGTGGCTTCGCACCGGGCGGGTTCGGTGCGCCGCAGGGCCAGGCGCCGGACGCGGCTGCCTACGGCGGCTATCAGCCGGCCGGTTACCGCCCTCCCGGTACCTTGGGCGACACCTCCGGCAGCTTCCCTCCGGTCGGTAGCGAGTCCACCGGATCGCCGTACGGCCCTTCGGCCGGGTCGGAGGACCGGCCGGAGTCCTACGGGTCCCAGCCGGCTACCGGTCCGGGCGATGCTGGCGGACGTCCCGACCCGGTGAAGCCGCGCCAGGGCGAGGAGCCACCGCCGGACGTCACCCAGCAGGTTCGCTTCTGACGGCACCGCTCGGCGATCGAGTTCGACACCACCGCGGTTCGACGGCGTGGCATGACGGGGCAGCAACCACTGACGTGTGAGGGTTGCTGCCATGTCGCTCACCGATATCGGCCGGGGTGAGGCGCAGGCTCCGCCCGTCGATCGCACCGGACACGGTTCCGGCGCACTGACCGCTGGCGTTCGCGCGCTGTTCGCCGCGGTGTCCGGTCTGCTGCTCACCGCCGGCATCGGCGTCGTGCTGTGGGCTGTCACACCCACTTCCATCGGCGGTCCGCAGCAGTTCCTGCGGGCCGCCGTTGCGGCGTTCGCGGCCGGTAACACGATGACGCTCACCATCGGTCGGGCGGCGCTCACCCTCCACCCGCTGATGATCACGGTGATTGCCGTCGCGCTGCTGGCCGGGATCAGCGGTCGCGGCCGAACGGCAGCCGACGACCGCACCGGGGAGTTGACGAGAACGGCTGCCGCTGCTGCCGTCTACGCCGCTGTGGTGACCACGGCCGGGGTCGTCCTCGGATCCCCGGGCGCCGTCGCCGCCGAGCAGTGGTGGCGACCGTTCTTGTTGGCGCTGGCGGTGGTCGGGACGAGCGTCTTCTTCCGGGGGCAGGCCTGGCGTTCACTGTTGCTGGCGCGGACACCGCTGTGGTTCCCTGTCGCCGCGCGGCTGGGTGCGGCCGGCGCGGCGGGCGTCCTGGCCGCCGGAGCAGGCGCTCTGGTGATAGGACTGGGCGGCTCGTTCGGCGATTCCAGTACTGTGCAGACCCTGGCCGCGCCCGGGCCGGCCGCCGGCTTCGGGATGGTGCTGCTCAACGTCGCCTACTTCCCCAACGCGGTACTGGCCGGCGCCGGTTATGCCACCGCCGCGGGATTCAACATCGGCGCCGGCAGCTACTCACCGTTCGGCTCGTTCCCGGTCGAGCTGCCCGGGGTGTCGCTGCTGGCTGCGGCTCCCGACGGCCGCGAGGCGTCCAGGGTCGGCATGGTGCTGCTGCTGCTTCCCGTGGTCGTCGCGTTCCTCGTCGGCAGGACTGCGACCCGGCGATTGGATTCCCGTCGGGATCGCCTGCAGGCTGTCGGCACTGGAGCGGCAATCGCCGGCCTGGTGGTCGCGATGCTGGCCGTCGTCGGCGGCGGCGGGGTCACCGGAGGACAGTGGTCCACCATCGGTGCACCGCCCCTGCTCCTCGGGGTGTTCACGGCGGTCATCCTGGCCGTTGTCGGCGGGGCCGTCGCCGGTACCGCTCGGCAGTCCGCGGTGGAAGCGTCGACGCAGACCGCCGCCCCCGAACCGGGCCCGGCGGAGGATCTCGACGCCGCTGCCGACGAGAAGTCGGACGAACCCGCTGCTGGGCCCGCTACCGAAGCGGAGCCTGGTGCCGGTGCTGATGCCGAGCCAGTTGCTGTTGCCGATGCCGCGCCCTCTGCCGCCGACCCCGCTGACACCCGGCCCACTGCTGGTGCCGATGCCGCGCCCCCTGCCACCGACCCCGCTGACTCCGGGCCCACTGCTGGTGAGCCCTCTACAGCCGATGCCAAGCCTGCTGCTGAGCCCACCGTTGCCGACCCTGCTGCCAGTGCCGAGCTTGCTGTCCCTGGTGCTGCTCACCAGCACACGGACGACCAGGCAGAGTCCGACGTCGAGAACCAGCCGACGGCAGGTCCACGCCCGGCCGAATGATCAGCGTCCGAGGCCCTTTCGGGGCGCGGACCGCCCAGGAATGTCCACCAGCGGTGATCATCGGTCGCGAGCCGGTCATCACCGGAGCGCACCGACCATGGTCGTGAGCCCGGCCGATGACGCTCTACCCTGAGTCCGGCCGGCCACGACCCGGGGCGGGCCAGCCGCGACGACGAGGGACCTCCAGGTGCATTCCGACCACCACCAGCCAGCAGCGCAGATCCGCGAGCAGGTGCCCGAGCGTTTCGAGCCGCCGACGCATCCGCTGCGGGTGGTGGTACTCATCTCCGGTGGCGGGTCGAATCTTGCCGCGCTGCTCGCCGCACGGGACCGCCCCGGTTACGGCGCGCAGGTGGTGGCCGTCGGGGCCGACCGGTACGGCGCGGGCGGCTTGCGCATCGCTCAGGACGCCGGCATACCGACCTTCGTCGAGCGGGTCCAGGACCATCCGGACCGCGCCGACTGGGACCTCGCGCTGACCGAGTTGACGGCCGGCCACCAGCCGGATCTGGTGGTGTCCGCCGGTTTTCTGAAGCTGGCCGGGCCGGCGTTCCTCGCCAGGTTCCGCGGCCGCTACGTCAACACCCACAACGCCCTGCTGCCGGCCTTCCCCGGCATGCACGGCCCGCGGGACGCGCTCGCCTACGGCGTCCGGATCACCGGTGCCACACTGTTCGTCGTCGACGCCGGCGTGGATACCGGGCCGATCCTGGCCCAGGTGCCGGTGCCGGTGCTCGACGACGACACCGAGGAGACGCTGACCGAGCGCATCAAGCAGGCCGAGCGCCAACAGCTCGTCGAACAGGTATCGCGCATGGCCCGGCACGGCTGGACCATCAACGGCAGAAGGGTTTCCACACCGTGACGCAGGCTTCCACTTCGCAGCAGCAGCCCGGGCAGCAGCACGCGACAGCCGCTCCCACGGCCGCGGGCGACGAGCAGGACAACGCCCGGAATCTCGGCCAGGGTCGGCGCCCGTTCAAGCGCGCTCTGCTCTCTGTGTCGGACAAGACCGGCCTGGTCGAACTCGCGACAACGCTTGTTGCGCAGGGCGTTTTGCTGGTGTCCACCGGCGGATCGGCCGCGCTGCTGGCCGAGGCCGGCCTGCCAGTGCAAAAGGTGGAGGACGTCACCGGCTTCCCGGAATGTCTGGACGGCCGGGTGAAGACGTTGCACCCCATGGTGCACGGTGGATTGCTGGCCGATGCCCGCAAGCAGAGCCACCTCGACCAGCTGGAGCAGTTGGGCATCGAGATGTTCGACCTGGTGGTCGTCAACCTGTATCCGTTCCGGTCCACGGTGGCCTCCGGCGCATCGCCGGACGAGTGCATCGAACAGATCGACATCGGCGGGCCGGCGATGATCCGGGCGTCCGCGAAGAACCACCCGAGCGTCGCCACGGTCGTCGAACCTGCCGACTACCTCGCCGCGTCCGCGGCGGCGGCGGCCGGCGGTTTCACCCTCGCCGAGCGGAAGGCGCTAGCGGCGAAGGCTTTTGCGCACACGGCGTCGTACGACGTGGCAGTGGCGTCCTGGATGAATGCCGTGGTGGCGCCGGATCCGGACGGATGGCCGCGCTGGACCGGATCGACCTGGGAGCGGCAGTCGGTGCTGCGGTACGGCGAGAACCCGCACCAGCGGGCCGCGCTGTACCGGCACTGGCGACCCGGACTGGCCGGTGCCCAGCAGCTGCACGGAAAAGAGATGAGCTACAACAACTTCGTCGACGTCGATGCCGCCTGGCGCGCGGTCAACGACTTCGCCGACCCGGCGGTGGCGATCATCAAGCACGCCAACCCGTGCGGGATCGCCGTCGTAACCGGAGGGCATCCGGATTCGGTCGAGGAAGCCCACCGAAGAGCGCTGGCCAGTGACCCGGTCTCGGCGTTCGGCGGCGTAGTAGCGGTCAACCGGCCGGTCACCGCCGCCCTCGCCGGTCAGGTCGCCGACATCTTCACCGAGGTGCTGCTGGCGCCAGGGTTCGACCAGGACGCGCTGGAGATCTTGACCCGCAAGAAGAACATCCGGCTGCTGGTGATGCCGGCGGACAGCGCGGTGGATCCGCTGGAGTTCCGGGGCATCTCCGGTGGCGTGCTCGCGCAGGTGCGGGACGGCATCGACGCGCCCGGCGACTCTCCCGACGGCTGGACGCTGGTGGCGGGTCGGCCCGTCGACCCGGCGATGCTCGCCGACCTGGCATTCGCCTGGCGGGCCTGCCGATCGGTAAAGTCCAATGCCATCCTGCTGGCTTCCGGCGCCGCGTCCGTCGGTATCGGCATGGGCCAGGTCAACCGGGTGGACTCCTGCCGGCTCGCCGTCGAACGGGCCGGAGATCGGGCCGCCGGATCGGTGGCCGCCTCGGACGCCTTCTTCCCGTTCGCCGACGGCCCACAAATTCTGCTCGATTCCGGCATCACCGCGATCGTCCAGCCCGGGGGCTCCATGCGGGACCCCGAGGTGATCGCCGCGGTCGAGGCGGCAGGTGCGTCCATGTACTTCACCGGTGTTCGGCACTTCTTCCACTGATGGCCCTGGCCCTCACCGAGAAGGCATACCACGACGAAGATTTCGTCGAGGTCGACCTTGCAGACCAGCAGTTGGACCGCATCGAGTTCACCGACTGCGACTTCTCCGGCGCGGTGCTGGCAGGGTGCTCCACCCACCGCGTCACCTTCACCCGGTGCAGATTCGTCGGCGCGGAGCTCTACGCGTCCAGCCATACCCAGTCGTCGTTCCTGAGCTGCACCTTCGAACGGACCTCCTGGGCGGGCGCGGTGCTCACCGGCTGCCGACTGGTCGGCAGCACCTTCACCGCATGCCGGTTGACCGGCATCGCGCTGCGTGATTGCGACCTGACCCTCGCCTCGTTCGCCGGCGAGAAGTTGGCGGGCGCGGACCTGTCCGGGCTACGGATGCGGGAGATCAACCTGACCGGAGCCAACCTGCGCGGCTGCGACCTCCGCCGGGCCGACCTCGCCGGGGCCCGGACGGGCCGGGTCGACCTCACGGAGGCGGACCTGCGCGGCGCCGTCGTCGATGCCGCCACCTGGGTCGGCGCGACGTTGATCGGAGCGACGGTCGACGTCGACCAGGCGGTTCTCTTCGCGGTTGCGCACGGCCTGACTCTGGGCCGCGCGGACGACTAGCACTTGCTCCCGCCCTGCCGACCACGCCTCACGCTGGGCCGGGCGGACGACTGACAGCAGCGATGACAGCGAGGTGTCAGGCTGCGCCGCCGTGGCAGGATGGGCAACCGTGACGGCGACGATTCTGGACGGCAAGGCGACTCTCGCGTTGGTCAAGGCGGAACTCCGGGACCGGATCACCGCGCTCGCCGCCCGCGGCGTGGTGCCGGGGCTGGGCACCGTGCTGGTCGGCGACGACCCGGGCAGCCGCTGGTACGTCAGCGCCAAGCACAAGGACTGTGCCGAGATCGGCATCCACAGCATCGCCCGGGAACTGCCGGCCACCAGCTCGCTCGCAGATGTGCTGGCGGTGGTGGACGAGCTCAACGCCGACCCGGCCTGCACCGCCTTCCTGGTGCAGCAGCCGACCGGCCTGGACGAGTTCGCGATCCTGTCCCGGGTGAATCCGACCAAAGACGTCGACGGGCTGCACCCGTTCAACCTGGGGTCCCTGGTGCTCGGTCAGCCGGGCCCGCTGCCCTGCACGCCGATGGGCATCATCGAACTGCTGCGTCGCCATCAGGTCCCGATCGCCGGTGCGTCGGCCGTCATCATCGGTCGCGGCCTGACCGTCGGGCGGCCGCTGGGTCTGCTGCTCACCCGGCGGTCGGAGAACGCCACCGTCACGCTGTGCCACACCGGCACGCGGGATCTCGCGACCCATGTCCGTCAGGCCGACATCGTCGTCGCGGCAGCGGGTGTGCCCGGCTTGATCACCGCCGACATGGTCAAGCCCGGAGCCGCCGTGCTCGACGTCGGCGTCTCCCGGGTGAACGGCAAGATCGCCGGTGACGTCGCGGCCGACGTCGCGCAGGTCGCCGGGTTCGTCGCCCCCAATCCCGGCGGGGTCGGTCCGATGACGAGGGCGATGTTGCTGACCAACGTGGTGGAAGCGGCGGAGCGGTCGGGAGGGGGCCGGTGACCGCGCCGGCCGTTGAGCGGCTGTCCGAGCTCGCCGGATCCGGTGGCTGACCGCCGACTGATCAGAGCCATTCCCGTCACCGTGGTCCTGCTCGTCGCCGCGGCCGGGCTGATCCTGATCGCCCTCAGCCACTGGCGGCGCGGCGCGGCGGTGCTCGGCATTGCCGCCTGGGTGGGGGCGCTGCTCAGGCTGACCGTGCGGGATGCGGCGATCGGACCGCTCGGCGTCCGAGGTCGGGCGTTCGACGTCTCCTTCTTCGCCGCTGCCGGGCTGTTGCTGACGCTGGCTACGACACTCGGCTTCTGAACCGGCGGCACTCCAGGCAAAGAATGTCGGTCCAGCACTCCAACGCTGACCGCGGCGCGGCAATGGCCCACCGGGCGACCGGTCAGTGCGGAGCGTTCACCAGACGGCCGAATACCGACGCCAGGGTTCCGGCTTCCTCGTCGGTCAAGCGGGAGCCGAACTCCCGGTCGATACCGGCCATGTGCACCCGTGCCGCGGACCGGAGCGCCGCCCGGCCGGACCGGGTCAGCTTGACCACCACACCGCGTCCGTCCTGCGGGTCCGGTTGCCGTTCCACCAGCCCGGCGGTCTCCATCCGCTCCACCTTGCGGGACAGGCCGGGCTGGGAGATCACCAGATGCTCCAACAGCTCCCGGTGCCGCAGCGCGCCGCCGGCTTCGGACAGCTGGACCAGCACGTCATAGGTGTCCAGAGACACCTGGTCGGCCAGCTCGAGGTCCTTGGCCAGCTTGCGCAGGATCCGGGCGTGGGCGTGCAGGAACGACACCCAGGCCTGCATCCGTTCGGCCTCGATCTTCAGCGGGTCGGTCATGGCAGCTCCTCACGTACAGCACTCATTACTACACCGCCGAAGCCGGCTCCAGGTAGGCGGCGTGGACCTGGCGCGGGGGCGGCGCGGTGCCGGGCGGTAGCGTTGCCGACGCCGGCGTCACCCGCCACCGCCTGCTAGCAGTACGCTCGTACTGCAAGTAGGGCAGACCTGAGGAGAGGCATTCAATGACGAAGATCAAGGTGACCGGAAAGGTCGTCGAACTCGACGGCGACGAGATGACGCGCATCATCTGGCAGTTCATCAAGGACAAGCTGATCCTGCCGTACCTCGACGTCGACCT
>CAXSEW010000085.1:0-10988 GCA_964236185.1 uncultured Nakamurella sp.
CCGCCACCTCTGGCCGGTACGTCTCGAAGGCGACCAAAGCGATCGCTGCCGCTCAACCCCAGACCGCGAATACCCCCGCATCGACAGTGCGCTGACCGGCTATCGCCGCCTCAAATGTGGAGCAGGGCGGTCACCTCAACTTCTTGGTTCAGCGCGGTCAGCCGCGGATAGATCTTCCTTCCAGCAGGCGAGTGGCGGCCGGGCCGCCGCGCCGGACCGAAATGTTGTGGTCGTGCAGGGCCAGCAGCAACGCGGCTACGATTGTGTTCACGTGCGCGGCGATCTGCGTTGTCGTCCACTCCCAGTCCAGATAGAGCTGGCGGAGCAGCTCCCCCACGATTCCACGCGATAGCAAAGTCGGCCAGCCAGACGGAAGCATTCCGAGCCAGCCTTAGGAACAGCTAAGCTATACGACGTCGCGCATGTCATTTGTAGGCGTTCATGGCCCCGGCATCCATTTTGATGCTCAAGCTTTTCGTAATTACTGGCCGGTTTTCCGAGCTTGGCTTCGAGTACTTTTCCAATGCAAGTATGGTGAGCCCGTCGTCCGAGTTCACTATGATACCCGGTACGCAGGTGTAGACGAACGGGTTTCGTTTGGCGTTGGCCGCATCGATCTGAACGCACGTTCCTTGTCCATTGTCGATCGTCATCGATACCATGTATTCGCGAAACGACCCGGTCCCATTGGACTGGGCCGAGTAGACGACGGGGACCACGGCGATGATGTTGGGGTTGAGGCGTATCTCGATCCGCTCGGTGGCGGCCGAGTTGGAGCTCCGCCGGACGTCGCCGGTATGCCGAACGGCACCGTCGGGTGTGGCCGTCGAGAACGTGTCGTCCTCCCAGGTTCCGAACTGAGCGACGGTAAAGGTTTGGCCGTCGCGGCAACGGACCAAGGCGTAAACGTCGTAGTCGGTGGCCGGTGGCCACGAGATGCTGGCGACGATCAGCGGTGACTTCTCGATGGAAACGCGTTGACCCTTGACCAGGGAGAGCTTGCCCGTCTTCTTACCCAGGACCAGGCCCGATATGGCCGCCGACGGCGCGGCCGGGAAGGTTAAGGGCGGCGCAGCGACCGCCACCGCGGGGTTAGGCGCGGTCAGCGCGGCGACTGTCTTGCTCGGCTCGGAGGTCGGTCGCGGGTGCGTCGACTGGGTGGTGGGGCCAGGATCGTCGACGACCACGCCGTGCTCGCGTACGAGGGCGGCGAGGCCGTCGGTCCAGCCTGCTGAAACGTTCCGGATCTTCCACTTGGGTCCGCGCCTGTAAACCTCGATCAGTACAGCTGATCGCTCGGTTGTCAGGCCAAGCGCGGGTGCGGAGACGCCAGCAGCGGTGACCGCAAGTCCGCGGATTTGAGCGAGTGTGCCGGACGCGGTGTCAGAGAGGGCGACCGCGACGGCCAGCACGTGAACTCCGGCAGGCACCGCAGTAAGATTGATCGTGACGCGGTCGGCAGCGATAAGCCTGATGGCACCCTCAGTCGAGGTTGGCTGGTTAAAAAAGACAAAATCGGCATCGCTGCGGACCTTTCGGTCCTCGCCAAGAAGGAAAATCATGATGTCGACGGTGCCTGCGACGGCGCCGGCGATGGCAATGTCTAAGGCGGCTGCATCAAGCGGGCTGTTCGCGCCGCGACTAAGGTCAACCATGGCTATAGCATGCTGCATGGCGCCCGTTGACGCGAGCCCGACGTCGAGGACGCCAGCCTTGGTCACGTCGGCGTTCATCGTCGTTCAAGTTGGACGACGTTACCGGGCACATTGTGTGGTTCTGCAAGGCAACAGATTTCATCGCCAGATATCGGCGCGCCTGGGCATCTCCCGCGTTCGCAACCTGGACGTCTCCGGGGAGACGATGCGGCTGGTGCCGGTGCGATACGAGCATCCGGTGGCCGGCCCAATAGTGCATGTTGATGTGAAAAAGCTGAGCCGCAGCCCTTCCCACCGGCGGCACCCGCCTCTAGTGGCCCCTCGGATAGGCGTGGCTGTATTGACTTGGGTCGGCAGCTTCTCGTCGTGTTCGAAGGTGCCTGGAGACAATGTGCGTGCGCGTGTCGGCCCAATTTGCCGCATTCACTGGACGTGTGGTGGGCGTCAATGCGGTGGCCACTCGCCCACTTCTGTGGCCCGACCCTAAGCAACTTCGGCGGCCGCCGCCGAGTCGATCGCTTTAGCATTAACCGCGTCGTCGGAAGGCGCAGGCGGGTGCAATGTAGCGCGAACCTTCGGCACCCAGGGGCGAGGGAATGGTCGGTTAGCAACGAGTGGTAAATACAAGTGCTCTAACCTCGATCTTTCTTGAGGCGCCCGGCCTTCCCTCTGCGCGATAGATGGGTTGTTGTTGCGGCGACCGCCGGGTCTGCGGGTTCGTCAGAACTGCCCGTGGTCACCTGGGCGGGTGCCGGATTCCACGTTCCGGTGGGTTTCTTGATGCTGGTCGGGGTGGGTGCTGCGGTCAAGTGGCCTGTGGGAGGGCGTGCAGTCGGGTCAGGCCGGTGGTGAACAGGTGCCGATGTGTCGCATGCCCGGACAGCCGCAGGTAGGTGCGGCGTGATCGGCGGGCGATGATCCCGGCCACTGAAAATAGCTGCAGCCGCAGTCGTTTCGGTTCCCAGCGGCGGGCTCCGGTGCCGGTCAAGGCCAGCATCTGCAACCACGCGGTCAGCTCGCTGGCCAACTGCACGATGGCGACCCAGATCTGGTTCTGGGCGAATCCGGGGAACGGCAGGTTTCGCAGTCCGGTGTCCTTCGCGCCGCGGATCCGGTCCTCGCAGCGGGCCCGGTGCCGGTGCCGTAGCTCCAGGTCGGCGAGCTGCCCGCGGGTGGTGTTGGTGACGAATGCGGTGAGCCGGTTGCCGTCGACGTCGGTGAACCGCAACTGCGCGCCGGGGTGCGGACGTTCGGCCCGCACGATGACTCGCATCCCCGCGGGCCACGTCTTCAAGGTCAGCATCCCGGTGAGTTCGGTGACCCATGCCCCGTCGCGGACTTTGCCGTCGCCGTCGTAGGCCGGGGTCCAGCCCTGGTCGGGGATCTGGTTGACCTTGTCCACGATGTCCTGGGTCAACCCGAACCCCACTGAGTACGACAGTCCCTGTCCGGCCAGCCAGCCCAGGAATTCGTGGGTGCCGCCGCCACCGTCGGCGCGGATCAAAACCTTCCGGCCGACCCGGCCACTGCGGCGGGCGAACGGCAACTGCCGCAACGCATCCTTGGTGACCGCGATGTGGTCGACGGCGGTGTTGGCGCCGGCCCGACCGGTGCGGAGCATCATTGACAGCGGCTCACCGGTGCCGTCCGGGCCGTGATCCACCCACGAACCGAGGGGATGGAACCCGAAACCTTTCTTGTAGGTCGGCGCCGCCCACTCCTTCTCCGAATGCGCGGTGATCAACGTTGCGTCCAGGTCGATAACCAACGGCCGGTCCCGGCATACCCCGAAGTCGGGGGCATCCGGCCCGGCCATCTTCCACACCCGAGCGCGGACAACGCTTCTGGCTTGATTGATCGCCGCCAGCGCCGCCTGCGGAGTGGAAGCCAACGAGTTGATCAACCGGGACACCGTCGGGTCGGAGGCGACCCGGCCGAACACCGCCGGCTCGCTGCGGAGCGCCGCGATGTCGGCCAGGCAGTCCCCGCCAATGGCGACGCTGATCGCCAGGTCCAGCAGGATCTTCCCCGGGTCCAGTACCGCCCACTGCTTGCGCCACGGCGCCAACGCCGTCGACAGTTCCCGGTCCAACCCGACCCTGCCCGCGGCGGTGGCCAGCAGCACCGCACCGGCGTTGGACACCACCCGCTTCGCGGTCGTGTCCACTATCAACGGCGGGTAGAAACCGGTAGGCTTCGACATCAGAAAGGTGCTCCAGTTTGCTGATCATAAGGACCTCAGAGACCCTCATTGTCGCAGGTGGGAGCATCTTTCTCCTATTCCAAAACACCCGGGTCGGTGGCAGCGTGAAAGCGCGAGGCTAACGCGACTCGCGAGAGCTGGGGCAACTCGGCGAAACCGTTAACGCCAGCCTGTATCGCATCAGTGTTGCTCAGTCGCCTCAATTGTTGCTATCATTATCGTATGTCCGCATCGAATATGGCAACCAGTGGATATCCGCAGGTATGGGATCGGTGGGCTACCCAGCAGGTCGGGACTGCAATTTCCTGTGAGCTGTCCGCAGCCAGTCGATTGATGCTGCCGCATCTCCGTCGGTTGCCGCTGAACATCGACGCGGCAGGTGTCGACGACGAGAGCTACCTTCGAGGCCTCATCGCAGTTGCGGCGGAGCGGGTCCCCGCGCACGCCGGCGACCGTGTTGATGTGGTCACCACCGCGGTGCTCACCGACAACGCCGTATCAATTGCCGAACCGGACCTGCAAACCATGGTGGCCTGGTGGCTCGCCGCTCACCATTCGACTCTAATAAATTCAGCGGAGCAAGATGGTAGCGGCGGCGCCGCGGACGATCACGAGTGTATCGACCCAGAGGCACTTGCCGCCGATCTCGTCGGGTCAGGACTGATTGCCCCGGCATGGAAGTACGCCCATCTCAGCGAGGTGGCCGCGCGCAACTCACGCGCCGAGTCGACGACGGCTGTCCGGCGACAGCGCCGGCAAGCGGTGTCCCCGCTACAAATGGTGTTTCCCATCTGACCGAGCTCCCACCGCAGCGTCTTGGCGTGCATAGACCGCCATTCCATCACGCCGTCGGTTGCATAGATCCATGAGGAACGCTCGACTCCAGAGGCGGTCGGTGGTTGGTCGTCGTTGCGTTTAGGGCCGCGCGGTGATGGCGGGCACCGAGGCAATGTCGGTGCCGGCGCCTACAGTCCGCTCCAGGCTCGTGCATACCCACAGTGGCACTTCAGGCGGAGAGGATGATCGGTGTGACGCAGCTGCCATCTGTACCGGATCTGCAAGAAGCTCTATCGGGCATGCCGCCTCGGCTGTGGGCGGCGCGGATGGACCAGAAGGTACGACGAGCCCGGCAGACCGGGCAGCTGTCCATCGAATCCCTGAGATCACCGCTGCCGGCGTGCTGGTGTGGCGGGCCGAATTGCACGATGACGAGGTAGTCCGCTTTGCCGTCCCCGTTGATGTCGGCCATCTCGATGTAGCTGCTACCTGAGGGAGTTCCGACGCCGAAGGCGATCCTCGTTGACGGCTGCCAACCGGTGGGACTGATCGCGTTGCCGCCGGTGTTGAGAGAGGCGTCAACCGTGCCAGTGTTGGGGTCGACTACCAGGTAGTCGGCTTTGTTGTCCCCGTTCACGTCAGCGAACTGAACCCTATCCCCTGGGCGAATCGTACCCGCTGGGGCGCCGATGCCGTAAGCGACGACACCTTGGTCGTGCCACCCGCCGCCTCCGCCCGCGGTGGGGTCCGGGTCGCCTCCCTTGTACAGGTAGCCCCGGGCTGATCCGTCGGCGGCAACAGCGAAGTAGTCGGCTTGCCCGTCGCCGTTGTAGTTAGCGAACCGGACGGGATTATCCAGGGCGGGTGGTGACACGGACGACCCGCCGCCGGCAGGTTCGACACACGCCTTGGGCACCGGTGTGCCGGTCGAGACGGGGGTGTTGATCCAACCCGCGAAGATCGCCGCGGTGACCGCGTCGTCGAAGGCGTCACCGATCTTTTGGTAGCCGGCGTCGTTGGGATGCAAGGTGTTGGCAAGGTCGGCGGTGCCGACGGCGCTCATGTCGACGAAAGCCACCTGCTTCCCAGCGTCCGTTCGCGCGCGGACAACCGCGGGGAGTGCCGCGTTGTAGGCGGTGATACGGGCCTCGATCGCCGGGTCGGTAGACGGCACGATCGAGGCGACCAACACAGCCGCTTCCGGTTCTGCGGACACGATCTGGTCGATGAGAGACCCGAGCCGGGCAGGGGCGTTACCCGCGTCGAGGTTCTGGTTCATATCATTCGTGCCAAGCATCACGGTGACGACGTTGGGGCGGTAGTGGCCTAGGGCCTGGTTGGTGAGCGCGGCATCGTTTGCGATGGTGAATCCGGAATGACCTTCGTTGTCGGGGTCACACATATGGTTGCGACCTGTCAAGGAGCCGACGAAATCCTCGGTGGTGTTCCCCTGGGCTGCCAACTCGTCGTAAAGCACGCGGCGGTAGCCGTTGCCGGTAGAGCTGTACTCGCCGGCGGTGATCGAATCACCAAGAGGCATGAGTCGAATGACCGCTCCTGCAGACACCTACCCGGCGCGCCGCGCGATGTCGTTGGTAACTGCTGAAAGGTTGTCCGCCACATACGTGAAAAGCGCAAATGCGTATCCGGCCGCGGTTCCGGCTTTGTCTCCGATCCAGCCTTTCCAGCTTGTCAGTGTGCCGTTGACCGCGTCCCGAACTTTCAAGAATATGGGCCGGGAATACGTTGCAACCCATGGTCCCAGGTACGTGAGCCAGACGACCCCTGTAACCCCTGCGACCGCGCCAGCGGCCAAAGCCTGGAGCCACACGTCCTTGCTATAGAGGGTACCTTCCCCAATGGCTCCCGCGACCAGTGTCCACACGAACGCCGTCACAATTCCCTGCACGTTCGGCAAATGATTGGCGCTGCTCGCGTGACGGTTGCCGTGCACAACGCTGCCGCGAGCCACCATGCCCCGACGGCGAGGGTCCCGGCGATGATCTGCGTCAACCACCCGGGTATTTGCGTATGCACATCCGCGAGCGGAATCGTGATCGACAGGACGCCGTTGGCCAAGCCAACCGTGCCGTCGTACGTGAACCAGCCGGCATCGGTCTTCTTGGGGGTTGCTGCGAGCAGTGGATAGGCGTCGAGTTCCGTGAGGATCTCGTCGCTGAAGGGGGTTGACGTCGGTTGGCTGAGCAACACGGACTTCAGCACACTCTGGTCGGCAGCACTGACGTCCATGCTGACGACGAGTGGTGATGTCGTCCCGCCGCTGACAGAGACGTCTTGAAGCGCCGTCGCAGCGACGGCTTTCGGAGTCGCAGCGACAGCTCGAGGGATTGCGGGCAGACCGGTCGCCAGCAACGCGACAGCCACTGCAACGGACACAGCACGGACTTTCCATCGAAGGAAAGGCATACGTGGACATCCTCTGCATTTATGACCTGAAAACGGTCGGCTGCTTCCTGCGGTACTTGCAGTACGGTTCAGCGGCTCGCGACCACCGGCCATTTGACGGTTACCGGCGGCTCGGGCCACGCTGATTCTCTCAACTTGAGTTGGCCCCGTCGGGCGGTTTTAGTAGGCCCACTGAGCCGCTCCGCTGGACGGTCAGCTCTTCTGAATCGTGCCGAAGCAGGCTGGTCACCTGGGTGCCTTCCTTGCCAACGCTCGTCGGGGTGCTTCTTATGATCGTCAATTTCCGCCGGAGTTCCCGTATGGCCATCTCATAGAATTGCGAGGGTTCTAGATTTTGTAGGTCTGCCAGGAATCGCTGCGCCTACTGGTGAAGAACGCTGCGAGGGCCACGGTGACGGAGAGGATCATCGCCAGAGCAAGCCCATAGATGAGCTGAGTGTGTAAAACAAGCATGGCCCCGATCGCCGCGCCTAGGAATAACGCAAATACGGCCAGCAAGCGTCGAGACATGACCAGAGCGGTGCCGTGAACGATGTCCGCAGCTAGGCCGGTGAGCGTCATGGTCAGCACCGTGGTAGTCAAGTCGGGAACTGCCAGCTTCCGCGCGGCGGCGTTCTGCATGCCCATGGCGGCGGCGACAAGGGCGGCCGCCGCCAGCTGAACACCTAGTCCGGGCTTATGGGGGCCGGGCAGTACTACGAAGAAGGCTGCGGCGAGGAAAGCGAATTCGAAGGTGCAGGTGTCGCGGAGTAAAAAGCCGCGGTTTGCGGCGTATTTGGACACGCGCAGGCCACCGAGGAACGCACCCCCTAGGAACCCCAACAGGGCTGCGACGGAGACGGCGAGGGAGAAGCCAGGCGCTCCGGCTATCGCGAATGCACTGAACGCGACGTTGCCGGTCATGTTGGCTACGAAGACGCGGCCAAATCCGAGGATGCTCACTGCGTCGACTACGCCGGACATCATGGTCAGCACGAGCAGTAGGATGGGCAGCGGACCTTGGTTGGGATCACGCACTAGAAGGGCCCACCTGCCGACGTGGTTGGGTTGAGGTGTCGCATTCGGCGGTGACGTCACGGGCAAGCCTCACTAAGGGAAGTTGGACGCGCGTCTGACGGGTGCAGCCTCACTTGCGGAGCACGAGTGCCGGAGTCATGCCGGGAGGCCCGAGCCGGACCTGCACCTAGTCATCGAATCTCGCGCTTCACGCGACGATCAAGACAGACGGGTCCTGTACGCAGCTCTTGGGGCCGAACAGCGCGGACTTCTCACCTACCACCATATGCAGCCTGCGCAAGACCCGGCGCTGTGGTTTGCCGACGCTGTTGCCTGGTCCTACAGCGCCGGCGGGAAGTGGCAAGCCAGACTGAGCACGATCACCGAGCACGTCCAGGACCTCGGCCGCTTCTGACAGCGCAAAACCCGGCTGCTCACCGTCCGGAGAGGAGCCGGGCCCACTTCCCGCAGCTAGGGCCTTGGGCGACCTTCAATATAGCGCGTTTCGCGCTATATTGAGAAGCAGTTCCGGCAAAATCGTCGGGGCTACGTGCGGGATGGCTGCTACGACGTCGCCGTGAGTGCTTGGCGAAGCCCTCGGTAGATCTTGGCTGCGTCGCTGTTACGGCTGAGCGGTATCAGCACCCCAAAGACGGCATTGACGGTCATCGCGCCGCCGACAACGCCTGTCGGACTGCTCATGACGGCGACGACACCATGGGGGCTCAACACGAGGAGAAGACCCGCCAACCCCACTTCGGTGAGTGGGCCGGCCGCTGAAATCGCCACCCGGCGCCAGCCGATGGGCGTGCGCTCGATGTTGACACCGGCTCGGATCCCCCGCACGACGGCCCAACGCGCCGGGTTGCCGCAGATCGTTGCAACGATGCCGTGGGCGGCTTCATGTCCGACGACGGTGAGGTAAAGGCAACCGGTGAACGCTGAAGCCCAACCAAGCGCATCGAGAGGTGCCCGGGCGGCATCGGTGGCGCTGGCCAAGACACCGGTCAGTTCGCCAAGAACGAATCCCATGCACAGCAAGCAGATCGCCATGATGGCGGCCGCGCGGCGGAAAACGATTGGGAAACCCCATAGCCGGACCCGTAGACCGGCGGGCGGCGCATCGCGCTTGACCGAATCCGGCGACTAAGGAACGTGTCACCAGCCCGTTCCCTCGGCCACCGAGTGTGAGTGCCCGGACGACGACTGGCTACCGGTCGGACTGGGCGTTGTTCACCGACTGGTGCGCCCGCCGCCGACGCAGCCCACTTTCCGCCGCTTCTGCCACCGTTCTGGATTTCCTCACCGAGAACCCCGCGGCGCCGGCCACCCAGGCCCGCCGGATCGCGGCGATCAAGCACGTCCACGCCGACCACTCCTGCCCCCAACCCGGCGCCGACCCCGGAATCACCACGCCGCTCGCCGCCCTCCTCGGCCGCACCGGACACACCGCCCCCGACTCGGATTTGCTTCAACGGGCGCTGCGCCGGATACCCGTCGGCGGCTGGCCCACCGCCATATTCGGCCGCCGCGGCGCGCTGCTGCTCATCCTGAGGTACCGGGCCCGCCTCACGTTGCGGCAGCTGGTCGATCTCACCACCGACGACCTCACCCTGGACCAGGCCCGACAGCTCACCGTCACCACCCATCAGGGACAACAAGTGCTGGAGCCGGCCGATGACACGGCCAGCTGCCCGGCGTGCAGCTGGCGGCGCTGGGGCACCATTTCGGTGTTGGACTCACGCCACGCCACCACGGCGACCCTGAAACGACGGTTCATCCGCGCGTGCCCGGCACCGACCGAACATCCGTGTCTCAACCCCGCACCTTCCGCGCAGCTGAGCATCCCGGTGCCGGTGTTCCCGCCCGTCGACCGGTGGGGCTCGCTACCGCTCCCGTCGCGACAGACGACCGCGCACCGTGACCGCCCTGACCACCAGCCACCTGGGCGCCAGCCCGCCCCTCCACCCCGCCGTCGCATCCCCCGACAAAGCCGACAACCTCTTCAGCCAACCTTCCGCAGCCGACTCACCGCCGCCCGCACTGCAGGTGGACTACGCGCAAATCCATGCCGCCGGCCTGGCCGCCCGTCGCCACGCCCACCCGCAACTCGCCACCGTCGGCGACAGCCGCGACGGCATCGACGCCGCTGCCGACCAACTCAACGACCGGATCGCCCAGCTCAACCGCCTGTTCGGTCTATAGACCTCCGCTCGCACTCGCGTCAATTCCGATCGCAACAGCCGTCAACGACCAAATCGGCTTGCTGCTTGCTAATCAGGGAGGCTGGCGTCGGTTAACAGATGGCCGGCGCCGGGGTAGTTGGACACCTCGACCGAGGCGCCTGGCCCGGGCCAGTTCCCTGCCGACAGACCGCTATCTTCACTTCCCTCGGCCCCTGTGGGACCATAGCTTGTGGCTTCTGGTGGCATTGGCGGGCGCATACAGGCGTATCGGCGCCGTCGTGGCCTAAGCCAAGCGACACTGGCCGGGCTGGTGGGCCGATCCGAGTCGTGGCTATCTCAGGTCGAGAGGGGTGTTCGGTCGATCGACAGGCTGTCGGTTTTACTCGACTTGGCAAGAGTGTTGCACGTCGAGGTCGAAGCGCTCACCGGCCGACCATGGCAGTATGCGCCAAACGGCGGAGCGGACGCAGACGCGTTGGCAGGAGTTCGGCGCTCATTCACACAGTACGAGCACCTCCTCGGAACCGTGACGGCTTCGTCGATCCCCTTGGAGACGTTGCGGAATCAGGTCGCAGATGCCCATCAGGACTATCAGTCGGCGCACTACCGGCGGCTCACCGCCAAGTTGCCCGCTTTACTCACGGAGGCGGAGCGCGTCCGGTGCGGTGAGAGTAAGACCGAGAACAACCCTGAGGCATGTCAGGTCTATGTGTCGGCGTTCGTCGTCGGCGCTAAGCTCGTCAC